>CAJXKX010000061.1 GCA_913055965.1 uncultured Roseovarius sp. | reverse complement strand
GCGGCGCACCAATCCGTTCCTGACCTGACAGAAAGGGCCCGGAGGCGATGCCGTCCGGGCCCTTGTTCATCCAGGCGATGGAGGTCAGCCGTGGATCACTTCGGCACGCAGAAATGGTCGAGGCCGTCATAGCCCCGGTAGGTGCCGGTCTGCGGGTTGAACGAGCGATAACGATCGTCGCACCATTCGTACCAGCCGCGCGTCCAGGGCTCGAGACTGGATGCGTAGGTGATGACCTTCGGGCCGCCCGAGGGCGCCGGCGGATAGGCATTCGGTGCCGGGTAGGTCTCGTAGACCGGGGGCGGGTTCGCGTTGGACAGCGCGCCGGCGACGATGGCCGCGCCGTCATCGGTGCGCGTTGTGTTGAACAGGTTGTAGGCCACCGCCCCGATGCCGCCCGGCATGAACGTGACCTTGACCGGAGCGTCGACATGCGGCGCAAGCCCGGTCTGTGCGACCCGGCAGGTCAGGTCGAACCCGCCGCCCGGATTGGCGGGCGCGACGCATTCGGCATCGGTGATCCGGCTTTGGGCAAGGGCCGGGGCGGTCAGGCAGGTCAGCGCGGCAAGCGCCACGCCGAGGCGAAAGGGTTTCATGGTCGTCCTCCCAACGGTTTCGCGCCCGTCCTCCTGGCGGGCCCGCCCGTTATGCCTGCCGGGGCTGTGGTGCCGCTGACACGAGGCTGACCTGGAACTGACCTGACCCCTCCCGGTGCACGTCATGGCTTCTCGTGCCGCATCCGGGCACCTATGATGCCGCCATGCGGATGCTGGTTGTAGAAGATAACGAGGATCTCGCCGAAACGATCGTCGACCGGCTGCGGGCAGAGGGTCATTCGGTGGATCGCGAGAGCGACGGGGCCGAGGCGAGCGCCCTGCTGCGCCATGCCAGCTTCGATCTCGTGCTGCTCGACGTCAACCTGCCCGGGCGCAGCGGCTACGAGGTACTGCGCGCGATGCGCGCGCGCGACGACGACACCCCGGTGATCATCCTCACCGCGCGCAGCCAGATCGACGACAGGGTGATCGGGCTGGATGCGGGGGCGGACGATTACATGATCAAGCCGGTCGATTTCCGGGAATTGTCGGCGCGCTGCCGCGTTCTGGCGCGCAGGCGCGCGGGTACCGCCACCAACGTCTTTACCGCCGGATCGCTGAGCTTCGACAGGCGCGGGAAGCGCGCGCTGATCGACGGGGCGGATGCCGGGCTCAAGGCGCGAGAAATCCAGCTTCTGGAGATCATGATCGACAACCTGGGCCGGATGCTGTCCAAGGAGGAGGTGGCCGACCGGCTCTATACCTTCGACGAAACCCCGAGCCTCAACGCCGTCGAACAGCTCTTTACCCGGCTGCGGCGCAAGCTCGACGGCACGCCGCTGGTGATCAAGACGGCGCGCGGCCTGGGCTATCTCGCCTATGTCTCCGATGAGGACTGAGCCGCGCCTCGTCTCGCTGCAGCGGCGGCTCTTGCTGGCGATGGCGGGCGGCTTTGCGCTCTTGCTGCTGATCATCTCCGTCCTGCTCTGGAGCTATGCCCGCACGGCGGCGAACCGGATCAACGACCTGCCGCTCGCGGGCGCGGCGCTGGCGATGCTCGAACGCGCGTCGATCGGTCCCGAGGGGCCCACCATCGACCTGCCCAACAGCGCGATGGACATCCTTGCGCTCAACACCCGCGACCGGGTGCAATACCGGGTCTTCAGCCCCACGATGGGCGAGATCACCGGCACCGGCGACCTGCCGCTGCCGGACGGGATGGACCTGTCGGACGTGCCGCGCTTCTACGATGCCACCTATCTCGGCGCGCCGTTCCGCTTCGTGATCCAGGGGCGGCGCATGAACACGCCGTCGGGGCGCGACTGGATCGTGGTGCAGGTGGGCCAGACCGTCGAGACGCGCCGCCATGACCAGATGTCTTTCTATCTCAGCGGCATGACCGGGCTGGCGGCGCTGTCGGTGATCGGACTTGTCTGCGTGTGGATCGCGATCCGGACCGCGCTTGCCCCGCTGCGCCAGATCGCGGGCGAGCTGCGCCGGCGCGACCCGGCCGACCTCGCCGATATTCCCGGCTCTCCGCCGCGCGAGATCCGCGGCCTGTTCACCGCGATCAACGGATTCATCGCGCGGCTGCGGCAGAACCGGGCGCTGACCGAGACCTTCATTGCCGATGTCGCGCACCAGACGCGCACCTCGCTCTCGGCGCTGCAGGGGCATCTCGCGCTGGCCGCCGACGCGACCGATTATCCCGAGATGAAGGCGCGGGTGGACAAGGCCGGTCGCCAGGCGGCCCGCACCGTGCGGCTCAGCAACCAGCTACTGGCCAATGCGATGGTGATCCACCGCTCGGACCGCGCGAGCCTGCAGCCGCTGTCCCTGTGCCCGCTGGTGCGCGACACGCTGGCCGACCTGTTGCGCGACAGCCGGATGCGGCGGATCGCGCTGAGCTTCGAGGATGAGGCGCTTGCCCCGGAGGGCGACCGCATCAGGGGCGACGCGCTCTCGATCCGCGAGGCGCTCAACAACCTGGTGGAGAACGCCGCGCGCCACGGCCCGGCGGACAACAGCATCCTCGTCGCGCTGGAAAACACCCCCGGGCGCGTGGTGCTGCGCGTCGAGGATGCAGGGCCCGGCATAGCAGAGGCCGATCTCGCCCGCGCCACCGAACGCTTTACCTCGCTTGCCGCGGCGACACGCGGCTCGGGGCTGGGTCTGTCGATCGTGCAGGCCGTGGCCGAGGGGCATGATGCGGTGCTGCGGCTGTCGCGTTCGAGGCTTGGCGGGCTGTGCGCGGAGCTGAGCTTCCCGCGTCTCGCCGCGCTGATGGCCGTGCTGTTGTGCTGGGGGGCGGGCGAGGTGCCCGCCGCGCGCGCTGAGGCGCTGTCGCTGTTCAGCGCCACCGACGCCGCCGCGATGGAGCCCCTCATTGCCGCCTTCGAGGCGCGCAACCCCGGGATCGAAGTGGCCTTTACCGAGTTTCACACCGTCGATCTTTACAAGCGGCTGCGCGCCGCCGCACCCGGCACGATGCCCGACGTGGTGATCTCCTCGGCGATGGACCTGCAGGTCGATCTCGTCAACCGTGGGCTGGCGCGCCGCCTCGCGCTGCCCGCCACGCACCGCCCGCCGGATTGGGCGCAGTGGCGCGGCGAGCTTTTCGGCTTCACCTTCGAGCCCGCGGCGGTGATCTACGACACCCGCTTTCTCGGCGCGCACGACCTGCCCTCGAATCATCGCGACCTGGCGCAGTTCATCCGCGACAACGAGGCGCGCCTGACCGGCAGGATCGGCTCTTATGACCTGCGCAGTTCGGGCATCGGCTATCTCTACGCGACCCAGGACAGCCTGCAGGGGCCGCAGGCGCAGCGGCTGATCGAGGTGCTGGGACGGGCGCGGGTGCGCACCTATTGCTGCACCGCCGACATGTTCGCCGCCACCGCGCGGGGCGAACTGGCGCTGGCGCATAATGTCATCGGTTCCTACGCCGCGACGCTGGCGCGCGGCGCGCCGCATGTGGGGCTGCATTTCTTCGATGACTACAATCTCGTGATGACGCGCACCGCCTTCGTGCCGCGCGACGCGCGCGCGCCCGATCTCGGCGCGCGCTTCGTCGAGTTCCTGCTCTCGCCCGCCGGGCAGGAGGTGATCGCCGCGCACACGCCGCTGATCCCGCTCGCCCCCGAAAGGCATCCCGACCTGCCGATCGCCCGCCGGATCGCCGAAAGGCCGGGTGCCTTTCTGGCCATCCGCCTTTCGCCCAGCCTGCTGACCTATCTCGACCGGTTGAAGCAGCGCGATTTCCTGCGCGCCTGGGACGCATCGGTGCTGCGCTGACGCATCGCGCCGTGCCCCGGAGGACCATGCCTGGCGCGCGGCGCATCAACCCGACGCCTTGCCCCAGCGCGGGGGCGGGAAGGCGCGGCTCCGGTCACGACCGCCGCTCAGGGGGCCGCCGGTCTCTCCTTGCGCCACTCGTCTTCCGTGATCCTGAATCGTCGTATCCTCGAATAGAGAGTCGTCGGCTTGACGTCCAACAGTTCCGCCGCGCCGCCCGGCCCCGAGACCTTGCCGTCCGTCTCTCGCAGGCAGGCGATCAGGTTGTCACGGACGATATTCTCCATCTCGGCTTCCGTCCGGATGGGGATCACGTCACCGCTCGTGCCTGAACGGGCGCGGCCCAGTTCGAGGATGATCTTGCCGCCGCCCGACAGGATCGCGGCCCGTTCCAGGACGTTGCGCAACTCCCGGACATTGCCGGGCCAGGGGTAGTCCATCATCTGCTGCACGGCGCGTTCGGTGATGATCGGACGCGCGAGGTTGAGCCGCAGGCAGGTGACGTCCAGCAGATGCGAGGCCAACAGGGGAATGTCTTCCGGCCGATGGCGCAGCGGGACGCAATTGATCGGAAAGACGTTCAGGAAGAACAGCAGATCCTGTCGGAATTTACCGGATCTGACCGCGCGCTCGGGGTCGTCGTTCATCGCTGCGATGACATGCAGATCCAGCGGTTTGGCGCGCGTATCGCCAAGCCGGGTCACGGTGCCGGTCTGAAGCGCCTGGAGCAGCCGGCCCTGCGTTTCCAGAGGCAATTCCGTGATGTCGTCAAGAAACAGGGTGCCGCCATGGGCCAGTTCGAGTTTGCCCGGCTTGTCCCTGCTGGATTGGGCCGAGGCACCCCGCAACTGGCCGAAGAGTTCGGCCTCGACATCATCGGCGGACACCGCACCGCATTTGAAGTTGATCATCGCGCGCCGCGCACGCGCACCGGCCTTGTGAATCGCATTGGCCACGAGCGCCTTGCCGGTCCCGGTCTCGCCGGATATCAGGACGGTCGCGTCGGTCGGCGCGACCAGATCGATCCGCGCGCGGATTTGCCGAATTGCGGCGGATGTGCCGACGATGTCGTGATGTGCGCGCTCGGACGTGATGGCTTCCTGGAGATAGGCGTTTTCCTGTTCGAGCTGGTCGCGGAGCGAGGCCACCTCCTGCAATGCCTCGTGCAGCTTGCGTTCGTTTTCCTTTCTCTCGGTGATGTCCCGGAAAATGACCACCGCCCCGACCAGAACCTGCTGGTCGTAGATCGGGGTCGAGACATACTCGACGCGGATCGGCTTGCCATCCTTTCGCCAGAACACCTCGTTGTCGATGCGATGGACCTTTTCGAAGCGAAACGACTGGTAGATCTTGCAGTCATGGGCCGGATACAGATCGCCGTTCAGGTGATGGTGGTGGATGATCGAATGGATGTTGCGGCCGAGAAGGTCCTCTGCGGTCCAGCCCAGCATCTCGCGCGCGGCGCGATTGACGAAGGTCGTCTTGCCTTCGGCATTGACGCCGTAGATCCCCTCTCCGGCGGCGTTCAGGATCAACTGGTTCTCTCGCTCCAGCTCTGCAAAGAACCGCTCCGCCCGCTTCCACTCGGTCAGCCCCGCGCGATGCATCTTGGCGGTTTCGACCATCGCCGTACGCCTCTCGAACGCGGCCAGATCCGTGAGCATCACCAGCATCAGCCCGGTTTGCTGCGGCAGCACGCGCGCGCGAAGCTCGCATCTCAGGTGCCGCCCATCCAGCGAGACGAGCGCGACATCGCGGGTCCAGCTTTCGCCGCGGTGATCCACCTCTTCGACAAAGACCACGAACAGGGGCAGTGACGCCCCGAGGAAAGCGGAAAAACGCTCGCCCGCCGGGGTCTCGGACGCGCCCGTCAGAAGCAGGGCCGCCGACCCGTTCCAGCCGCTCACGGTATCGGACCGCGTGTCCAGAACCAGCGCAGGCTGGGGGATGGCAGACACGAGAGAATCGATGGCGTTGCCCGGTATGGTCATGGGCGCAGTATATGCGGTCAGGTGCCCGCGCCTCGCGAAATTTCGTGATTTACGATATTGCACAATTCTGCAGTGCGGCAGAATCAACTTAACCTCATGTTTTTAATTGATTTTTATAGGACGCACAAATTTTAGACACAGGCTTCCTGAGCGCCGCCCGTCTTGGAAATATGAGGGCGATCTTGCCAGAAAGGAAAACTCATGACGTTCAAGAGCCTTGGAAATCCGTTTTCCGAAAAGACCGACCTGCGCCACGGCGCGGATTGCGGGTGCGACCGGTGCCTGACCGGACATGGCCACGTGTCCGACCATGCCGACCCCGCCCCGATGTCGTCCGAGGACATGCTGGAGCGCGCGGTCGAAAGCGCCGTGGTGCGTTCGGTCTTCGGCCACAGCGATATCGGCCGCCGGTCGTTCATGGGCATGCTGGGCGGCGGCACCGTTGCCGCGGCGCTGGCGTCGGTATTCCCGCTCGATGCGGCAAAGGCGGCGATCCTCGACACTCTCGGTGCGCCCGAGAAAACCGACCTCAACATCGGGTTCGTGCCGATCACCTGCGCCACGCCGATCATCATGGCGCAGCCGATGGGATTCTACGAGCGCTACGGTCTCAATGCCAGGGTCATCAAGACGGCCGGTTGGGCCGTGGCGCGCGACAAGTCCCTTTCGGGGGAATACGACGCAAGCCACATGCTGACACCGATGCCCCTCGCGATGACGCTCGGCGCGGGGTCGGTCGCCGAACCCTACATCATGCCCGCCGTCGAGAACATCAACGGTCAGGCCATCGTGCTGTCGAACGAGCATCTCGACAAGCGCGACCCGCAGCAGTGGAAGGGCTTTACCTTCGGTGTGCCGTTCGAATACTCGATGCACAATTTCCTGTTGCGCTACTACGTGGCCGAGCACGGTCTCGACCCGGATGTGGACATTCAGATCCGCGTGGTGCCGCCGCCCGAAATGGTCGCCAACCTGCGCGCGGGCAACCTGGACGGATACCTCTCGCCCGACCCGTTCAATCAGCGCGCGGTGTGGGAGGGGATCGGCTTTCTGCACCTTCTCACCAAGGAAATCTGGGAGGGGCACCCGTGCTGCGCATTCGCCGCGCCGCTCAGCTTTGCGACCGAGTTGCCCAACACCTACGGGGCGCTGCTGAAATCCATCATCGACGCCACGCAATACGCCTCGAAGGCCGAGAACCGCAAGGAAATCTCCGAGGCGATCGCACCGACCAACTATCTCAACCAGCCGGTGCCGGTGATCGAACAGGTGCTGACCGGCACCTATGCCGACGGCCTGGGCGAGGTGAAGCAGGTGCCCGACCGGATCGACTTCGACCCCTTCCCCTGGCATTCGATGGGCGTCTGGATCCTGACCCAGATGAAACGCTGGGGCTATATCGAGGGCGATATCGATTACCGCGCGGTGGCCGAACAGGTCTATCTCGCCGCCGACGCCAGGAAGGTAATGGAAGATCTGGGCTATGACGCGCCCGACATCACCTACAAGTCGCACACGATCATGGGCAAGACCTTCGATCCGGCGGAACCCGAGGCCTATGTCAAAAGCTTCGCCATAGGGAAGGGCTGAGCCATGGCGACGCTCTCCGTCAATCAACGCGCGCTGCTGCTGTCGGTGGTGCTGCTGGTGGTCGGTCTCCTGGTCTGGGAGGCGGCGATCCCGGCCCAGAAAGCCGCCGGCGAACTCACCGAATACGAGCGCTTGACCGGTGGCGGCGCGCAAAAGGCCGGTGTGCCGCCACCAAGCGAGA
Source organism: uncultured Roseovarius sp. (assembly GCA_913055965.1). Classification (GTDB taxonomy): domain Bacteria; phylum Pseudomonadota; class Alphaproteobacteria; order Rhodobacterales; family Rhodobacteraceae; genus Roseovarius. Next base: position 1,119 of record CAJXKX010000061.1, on the reverse strand, counting down.
TCATCGCCAAGGCATGGACCGAACTGAGCAACCCGTTCTACGACGCGGGCCCCAACGACAAGGGGATCGGAATCCAGATCGGCTATTCGATCTACCGGGTGCTCGCGGGCTATGCGATGGCGGCGCTGCTGGCCATTCCGCTCGGCTTCCTGATCGGCATGTCGCCCGTTGCCTACAAGGCGCTCAACCCGTTCATCCAGGTGCTGCGGCCGATTTCGCCGCTGGCGTGGATGCCGCTGGCCCTGTTCATCATCCAGGATTCCGAGGCGAGCGCGATCTTCGTGATCTTCATCTGTTCGATCTGGCCGATGCTCATCAATACCGCCTTCGGCGTGGCCGGGGTGCGGCAGGATTGGGTGAACGTGGCGCGCACGCACGAGTTGGGCCATCTGAAAACCGCCTTCATGGTGATCCTGCCTGCGGCGGCGCCCACCATCGTGACCGGCATGCGCATTTCCATCGGCATCGCGTGGCTTGTGATCGTCGCCGCCGAGATGCTCGTGGGCGGGACCGGCATCGGCTATTACGTCTGGAACGAGTGGAACAATCTCGATCTCACCTCGGTCATCTTCTCGATCCTCATGATCGGCATCGTCGGCATGATGCTGGATGCGGCCTTTGGCGCGCTTCAGCGCGCCGTGGCCTATGCGGAATAAGAAAGGCACCCCATGTCCAACAAACCGTTTCTTTCCATCGAGCGCCTCACCCAGCGATTCCCGGACGGACAGGGCGGCACGCTGACCGTGTTCGAGGATGCGACATTCGGCATCGACAAGGGCGAATTCGTCTGCATTCTCGGCCATTCCGGCTGTGGCAAGTCCACCATCATGAACATCCTCGCCGGGCTGGCAGAGCCTACCAGCGGGGTGGTCAAGATGGACGGTTTCGAGGTGTCGGGGCCCAGCCTCGACCGGGGTGTCGTGTTTCAGAACTACTCGCTTCTGCCATGGCTCAGCACGCTCCGGAACGTGAGCTTCGGCGTTGCCGCGCGCCATCCCGAATGGTCCCGCGCCAGGGTGCTGGAGCATTCGCGCGACTACCTCGCCATGGTCGGGCTGGAGGGCGACGTGATCCACCGCAAGCCCAGCCAGTTGTCGGGCGGGATGCGGCAGCGGGTCT
>CAJXKX010000060.1 GCA_913055965.1 uncultured Roseovarius sp. | reverse complement strand
CGCATTCCACAGAGGTTGCGGCGCCCCCCCGCGGTCGGGCGCTGCCCGGCGGCGCGGCACTGGCCAAAGGAGGCCTGTAATGCCCCACTCCATCCCCCGCGCCGACTATGCCGCCATGTATGGCCCCACCACGGGCGACAGGCTGCGGCTTGGCGATACCGATCTGATCATCGAGGTGGAGCGGGACCTCACCACCTATGGCGAGGAGGTGAAATTCGGCGGCGGCAAGGTGATCCGCGACGGCATGGGGCAATCTCAGGTCACGCGCGCGGGCGGGTCGATGGATACCGTCATCACCAACGCCCTCATCGTCGATCATCAGGGCATCACCAAGGCCGATGTGGGCCTGCGCGACGGGCTGATTGCCGCCATCGGCAAGGCGGGCAACCCCGACACCCAATCGGGCGTCGATATCGTGATCGGGCCGGGGACCGAGGTGATCGCGGGCGAGGGCCGCATTGTCACCCCCGGCGGGTTTGACGCGCATATTCATTTCATCTGCCCGCAGCAGATCGAGGATGCGCTGCATTCCGGCATCACCACCATGCTGGGCGGCGGCACCGGCCCCGCGCATGGCACGCTCGCCACTACCTGCACGCCGGGGGCGTGGCATATCGGGCGGATGCTGCAATCGCTGGATGCCTTTCCGATGAACGTGGGCCTGTCGTGCAAGGGCAATGCGAGCCAACCGGAGGCATTGGTCGAGATGGTCCGAGCGGGGGCCTGTGCGATGAAACTGCACGAGGATTGGGGGACCACGCCGGGGGCGATTGATTGCTGCCTGAGTGTCGCCGACGACATGGACGTTCAGGTGATGATTCACACCGACACGCTCAACGAGAGCGGCTTTGTCGAAAACACCCTCGCCGCCATGAAGGGCCGCACGATCCACGCCTTTCACACCGAGGGCGCGGGCGGCGGGCATGCGCCCGATATCATGAAGGTGGTGGGGTATGAGCATGTCCTGCCCTCCTCGACCAACCCCACGATGCCCTACACCGTCAACACCATCGAGGAACATCTCGACATGCTGATGGTCTGTCACCATCTCGACAAGGCGATCCCCGAGGATGTGGCCTTTGCCGAGAGCCGTATCCGCCGCGAAACCATCGCCGCCGAGGATATCCTGCACGACATGGGTGCGTTTTCCGTCATGGCCTCGGACAGTCAGGCGATGGGGCGCGTGGGCGAGGTGATCATCCGCACATGGCAGACGGCCTCGAAGATGCTCAGGCAGCGCGGGCGGCTGCCGGAGGAGACGGGCGACAACGACAATGCCCGCGTCAAACGCTATATCGCGAAATACACCATCAACCCCGCCATCGTTCACGGGATGAGCGCCCATATCGGCAGCGTCACCCCCGGCAAGCGCGCCGACCTGGTGCTGTGGAATCCGGCGTTTTTCGGCGCGAAGCCCGAGATGGTGCTGATGGGCGGCACCATCGTGCTGGCGCAGATGGGCGATCCCAATGCCTCGATCCCGACGCCGCAGCCGGTCTATTCGCGGCCGATGTTCGGGGCCTACGGGCGGTCGGTCGAGCGGTCCTCGGTGCTCTTCGTCAGCGCCGCCGCGCAGGCGGAGGGGATCGGCGCGGCGCTGGGGCTCGCCAAGGAGACGGTGGCGGTGTCGAACACCCGCACCATCGCCAAACGCGACATGATCCACAACAACCGCACGCCCGAGGTCGAGGTGCATCCCGAAACCTACGAGGTGCGCGCGGATGGCGAATTGCTGACCTGCGAGCCTGCCTCCGAGTTGCCGCTCGCGCAACGCTATTTCCTGTTCTGAAGGCCCTGCCCATGTCTGATCTGCCCGTTGCCCGCCGCCTGCTGCCTCACGCGCCCGACGCAGTCGCGGATACGGTCGTGCTCGACTATGACGCGCGGCTGATGCGGCGCAAGCGGCTGGTGGGGCGGGGTGGCCTCGCCTTTCTGGTCGATCTGGCGGAGGTGACGAACCTCGACGATTTCTGGGGCTTCGCGCTCGACGATGGCCGGGCGGTTGGGGTGGAGGCAGCACCCGAAGACCTGATCGAGGTGCGCGGAGATCTGGCGCGGCTGGCCTGGCATATCGGCAACCGGCACACGCCGTGCCAGATCGGCGCGGATCATCTGCGCATCCGCCGCGACCATGTGATCGAGACAATGCTGGCGCACCTGGGTGCGGAGATGAACCCCGTCACCGGCCCGTTCCGGCCCGAGGGCGGGGCCTATGGCAAGGGCCGCACCATGGGGCACGATCATGGGGGGCATGATCACGGCCACAGCCATCACCACGCCTGATGCTCACGCCCGCGCATCTCACGCTCACCCAATGGCTTTCCCCGGCCTTCCCCACCGGGGCCTTCGCCTATTCGCACGGGTTGGAGGCGGAGATTGCGGCGGGCACGGTGCGGGATGCCGCGAGCCTCGCGGCGTGGCTGGAGAACATCCTGCGCTATGGCGCGGGCTGGCAGGATGCGGTGCTGCTCAGCCACGCGCTTGAGGGCGATTGCGACACGCTCGACGATCTGGCCCGCGCGCTCGCGCCCTGCGCCGAACGGCTGCAGGAGGGGCTGGAACAGGGCGCTGCATTCGCCCGCACCGTCCATGGCCTCAGCGGGCGCGCCCTGCCTCCCCGCATGCTGCCCGTGGCTGTGGGGGAGGCCGCTGCGGCGCTCGTTCTGCCCAAGGCCGATGTGATCGCGCTCTACCTGCAAGGCTTTGCCGGGAACCTTGTCACAATCGCCACCCGCCACGTGCCGCTCGGCCAGACCGAGGGACAGGCGGTGCTCGCGAGCCTTGCCGCGCTGATCCACGATCTGGCCGGCCGCGCGGCAAAGGTGCCGCTCGACGCGCTCGGCGGCTGCGCGCTTGCGGGCGATCTCGCGGCGCTGCGCCATGAAACCCAAGAGGTAAGGATTTTCCGGACATGAGCGACACCCCCATGAACGGCCCGCTGCGGGTGGGCATCGGCGGCCCGGTGGGCGCAGGCAAGACCACGCTGACGGCAGGCCTCGCGCGGGCGCTGGCGCATCGCTGTTCGATGGCGGTGATCACCAACGACATCTACACGCGCGAGGACGCCGAGTTTCTCATGCGCGCGCAGGTCTTGCCCGCCGAGCGCATCCGGGGGGTGGAAACCGGGGGCTGCCCGCACACCGCGATCCGCGAGGACGCCTCGATCAACCTCGCCGCCGTCACCGACCTCAACACCGCCTTTCCCGATCTCGACCTGGTGCTGATCGAGTCGGGCGGCGACAACCTTGCCGCCACCTTCAGCCCGGAACTGGCCGACCTGACGATCTACGTGATCGACACCGCCGCCGGGCAGGACATCCCGCGCAAGCGCGGGCCGGGGCTGACGAAATCCGACATGCTTGTGGTCAACAAGACCGATCTCGCGCCGCATGTGGGCGTCGACCTCGTGCAGCTTGAGGCCGACACGGCGAGCGCACGCGGATCGCGGCCCTACGTTCTGGCGCAGTTGCGCAGCGGCGTGGGGCTCGATCAGGTGATCGGATTCATCGAGGAGACCGGCGGCCTCGGCCTGCGCGACGGCGCGCGCGCTACAGGCGAATCGCCGAAATGAGCCGCCCGTAATCGGCCTCGCCCGAATGGGTGGCGCGGCGGTAGGAATAGAAACGCGCGGGGTCGGCATAGGTGCAATGGCGCGTCCATTCCGCATGCCCCACGCCCGCGCGGCGCAACCGCCACAGCCCATAACCGGGCAGGTCGAAGAGATAGCGGTCCCCCGCGCCATTGGCGAAAAAGCGCACGCTCTGCGGATCGTCGGCCATGAACTCCTCGAGCAGTTCGGGGCCGACCTCGTAATTGCGCTGGCTGATCGACGGGCCGATGACGGCGGTGACGCGGCCACGATCCGCGCCCAGCGCCTCCATCGCGTCGAGCGTCGCCTCGAGCACCCCGCCCTGTGCCCCGCGCCAGCCCGCATGCGCCACCCCGATCACGCCCGCACCGCCATCGGCAAAGAGCACCGGCTGGCAATCCGCGGTGAGCACGGCGAGGGCGAGGCCGGGGGTGGCGGTGACGATCGCATCGGCGCGCGGGCGCTGCGCGAGCGGTGCCGAGACGCGCACGACATCGGCGGAATGCACCTGATGGACGGTCACCAGATGATCCGGCACGACCCCCATCGCCTCGGCCACGCGGGCGCGGTTGATGGTCACGATCTCGGATTGATCCGACGAACCGGGGCCGCAATTGAGCCCGGAGAATATCCCCGAAGATGCCCCGCCTCGCCGGGTGAAGAACCCGTGATGCAGGGGAGCGAGCGCGTCGGCGGTGATGATTTCCAGCGTCATGGCTCCAGTCCGGGCGGCGGGGCTGTGCCGGGCGGCATCAGGCCCAGCACCTTGAAGAGCGTCCCCATTTCATCCGCCCCGGTCAAGCGGCGAAATGCGGCGACGTGGCTGTCGAGCGCCACACCCGAGAGCCCCCGCGCAAGCGCCTCGGCCCTTGCGCCGATCCCGAGCCGGGCGAGGAACGTCCCCTGCGGGCAGAGCCGGGAATGCGCGGCAGGGGCGGCGGCGCGGGCCAGCGCCTCGAAATCCACATGGGCGGTCAGATCGGCCTCGCCCGGCGCGGCGAAGGGATCGGCGGGGGCGTGGCCCGCCACCGCCTGAAACGTGTCGCCCAGCGCGCGCCAGTCGCCGTAATCCACGATCAGCGCCGCGCCGCCCCGCGCGGCGATGCGCGCGCCGATTCCGGCGACGATGACGGCGGCGGGGGCGCTGGTCTCGACGATATCGCCGTCGCGCGTGTCCTCCAGCCGGTGATCGAGCTCGGGGCGCGCGCTCTCGGGGCCGAGGCCGAGGGTCAGGGTGTCGCCATCGAGGCCCACGACCCGCTCGCGCCAGCCCTGCCCCGCGCGCTGGAATTGCCGGATCGGCAGCGCATCGAAGAACTCGTTGGCGACGAGGTAGAGCGGCGCGTCGGGCAGGTCCTCGACGCGGTCGCACCATGTCACGTCATCGCGCCCCAGCGTCGCCGCCTGCGCCGCGCGCAGGGCGGGCGACGCCTCGACCAGGTGCAGGCGCAGCGCGTCGTGAAAGCCCGGCACGCCCCGCGTGGCGCGCAAGAGATCGGCCATCAGCGTGCCACGGCCGGGGCCAAGCTCCGCCAGCACGAAGGGCGCGGGCGCGCCCTGGTCGAGCCATGCCTGCGCGAGGCTGAGGCCGATCAGCTCTCCGAACATCTGGCTGATTTCCGGCGCGGTGGTAAAGTCTCCGCCCGTCCCCAGCGGATCGCGCCGCGTGTAATAGCCGTGCTCGGGATGCATCAGGCAGGCGGCCATGTAATCGGCCAGGCTGATCGGGCCGGTGGCGGCGATCTGCGCGGCAAGCTGCGCGGCAAGCGGTGTCATGCGGGCCGGGCCTGCCCGCGCCGCCGCGCCCAGAGCGCCATGCCGAGCCCGAAGGCGATCATCGGCAGCGACAGCGCCTGTCCCATGGTGAGCCCGTAGCCATCGAGATGGAACGCGAGCCCGAGCGGATTGCCCGGCGAGACGAATTGCGGATCGGGCTGGCGCACGAACTCGACGAGAAAGCGCGCGATCCCGTAGCCTGCGAAGAACAGCCCGGTAAGCGTGCCCGGCAGCCGCAGCGCGCCGCGCCGCCAGCCCAGCCACAAGAGCACCACCCCGAGGATCAGCCCCTCGAGCGCCGCCTCGTAGAGCTGCGAGGGATGGCGCGCGCAAAGGCCCACGACACCCGCGCAATCCTGCGCCGCCGCGCCGGGAAAGATCACGCCCCAGGGCAGGTCGGTGGGCCGCCCCCACAACTCGGCATTGATGAAATTGGCGATCCGGCCCAGCAGCAGGCCCACCGGCGTCACCATGCAGAGCGCGTCCGCCACCGAGACCCAGTTGATCCCGCGCGCGCGGGAAAACAGGATCACTGCCAGCACCACGCCCATCAGCCCGCCATGGAACGCCATGCCGCCCTGCCAGACCTGCAGGATTTCCCCCGGATGCGCGAGGAAATGGGATGGCTGGTAGAACAGCACATAGCCCAGCCGCCCGCCGAGGATCACGCCCAGGATCACCCAGGTCAGCAGGTCCTCCACATCCGCGGGCTTCATCGGTGCCGTGCCGCCAGGCCAGAGCGCGGGGCGTTTGACCGCCGCGACCACGATCCGCCAGCCGATCACGATCCCCGCGATATAGGCCAGCGCATACCAGCGCAGCGCGAATTCCATGCCGAAGATCGTGACCGACACGATCTCGGGGCTGATCTCGGGAAAGGGGATGGCGGCCTGCATGTGCGTCTCTGTGCCTCTCGCGCGCGGGGAAAGTCAACCTTGTGATCCGTCCGTCGCAGGCCATATAACGCAGGAGTGTAACGCCGGAGGCAAGCGATGCAGACCCGAAACAAGGTGCTCGACGATCTGAGCCAGTTGATGACCAACGCGATGGGCGTCGCGCAGGGCGCGCGGACCGAGGCCGAGACGGCGATGAAATCGCTGATCGACCGCTGGCTCGCCGAGCGCGATTTCGTGACCCGCGAGGAATTCGATGCGGTGCGCGCCATGGCGCAGAAGGCGCGCGAGGAGAACGAGGCGCTGAAGGCGCGCATCGAGGCGCTGGAGGACCGGGGCAGCTGATTGGTGTCGCCACGTGTGATCACAAACACCGATGCCGTGCGCCCCTTTCCGGGCGCGACACGGGGGCCCATCGGTCAGCCGGCCCGAGTGAGTCGCACATCTTGAGCCGGAGCATTGTGATCACACGACAAATTATGTGATCACAAACCGGAATTTTTTGCGGCGAATTGCCCGTATCGGGCTAAATCCTCCTTGTAACAGGTGACAGGCGCGGCAAAACCCTTCAAAACGGGGGCAGCCAGAGCAGGCCCCGTGCCGCCGCCGAACATCAAGGAGGTCCCCTATGGCCAAGCCCACAGAGGTCGAACGCCCGCTTTCCCCGCATCTGCAGATCTACCGCCCGCAAATGACTTCGGTCAGCTCGATCCTGACGCGGATCACCGGCAACGCCCTGGTCGTGGCCGCGTTCCTGATCGTCTGGTGGCTGCTCGCGGCGGCCACGTCCGAGAGCTATTTCGCCACGGCCGACGCGGTGCTGACCTCGTGGTTCGGCGATCTGGTTCTGACGCTGTCGCTCTGGGCGGTGTGGTACCACTACCTCGCCGGTCTGCGGCACCTCTATTTCGACGCGGGCAAGGGGCTCGATATCGAGACCGCCGAGCGGCTGGGCTGGGCCTGCGTCATCGGCTCGGTCGTACTGACCGTCATCACGCTGCTTCTGGTCTGAGGAGAGGGACATGCGCTATCTCACCGCACGCAAACGCGCCGAAGGCAAGGGCGCGGCAGGCACCGGAACCGAGCATTTCTGGTATATGAAAGTGTCGGGCGTGGGCCTCGCGCTGATCATCCCGGCCTTTCTCGTCGCGTTCGGGCGCACCATCGGCGGCACCCGCGAGGAGGTTTTGGCGACGCTCGGCCATCCGGCCATGGCGATCCTGTCCGGGCTGGTGATCTTCTTCGGTCTGCGCCATTTCGCGGCCGGTGCGCAGACCATGATCGAGGATTACACGCATGGCAGCACGCGCCGCGCGCTTGTCATCTTTACCACAATTCTAAGTTACGGGCTGATCGCCACGGGGCTTTTCGCCCTTGCCAAGATCGCGCTGTGAGGGACTGAGACTATGGCCGCATACGAATACGAGACGCATGATTACGACGTCGTGGTCGTGGGGGCCGGCGGGGCCGGGCTGCGCGCGACGCTGGGGATGGCGGAACAGGGGCTGCGCACCGCCTGCGTGACCAAGGTGTTCCCGACCCGCTCGCACACCGTGGCGGCGCAGGGCGGCATCGCGGCGAGCCTTGGCAACATGGGCCCCGACAGCTGGCAGTGGCACATGTACGACACGGTCAAGGGTTCGGACTGGCTGGGTGATACCGACGCGATGGAATATCTGGCGCGCGAGGCCCCCAAGGCGGTCTATGAGCTGGAGCATTACGGCGTGCCGTTCTCGCGCACCGAGGAGGGCAAGATCTATCAGCGTCCCTTTGGCGGCCATACCACCGAGTTTGGCGAAGGCCCGCCGGTGCAGCGCACCTGTGCCGCCGCCGACCGCACGGGGCATGCGATCCTGCACACGCTCTATGGGCAGAGCCTGAAGCAGAAGGCGGAATTCTACATCGAGTATTTCGCCATCGACCTGATCATGACCGATGGGGCCTGCACCGGCGTTGTCTGCTGGAAGCTGGACGATGGCACGATCCACGTCTTCAACGCCAAGATGGTGGTGCTGGCGACGGGCGGTTATGGCCGGGCCTATTTCTCGGCCACCTCGGCGCATACATGCACGGGCGACGGCAACGGCATGGTGGCGCGCGCGGGGCTGCCGCTTCAGGACATGGAGTTCGTGCAGTTCCATCCCACCGGCATTTTCGGTGCCGGGTGCCTGATCACCGAGGGCGCGCGCGGCGAGGGCGGGTATCTCACCAATTCCGAGGGCGAGCGGTTCATGGAGCGCTATGCGCCCAATTACAAGGATCTGGCCCCGCGCGACTATGTCAGCCGCTGCATGACCATGGAAATCCGCGAGGGGCGCGGCGTGGGGTCGGGGGGCGATCATATCCACCTGAACCTCAGCCACCTGCCGCCCGAGGCGCTGAACCTGCGCCTGCCGGGAATTTCCGAGAGCGCGCGCATCTTTGCCGGTGTGGACGTGACCAAGGAGCCGATCCCGGTGCTGCCCACCGTGCATTACAACATGGGCGGCATCCCCACGAATTACTGGGGCGAGGTGATCAACCCCACCAAGGACGACCCGCATGCGCTGGTGCCCGGCCTGATGGCCGTGGGCGAGGCGGCCTGTGCGAGCGTGCACGGCGCCAACCGGCTGGGCTCGAACTCGCTCATCGACCTCGTGGTGTT
>CAJXKX010000059.1 GCA_913055965.1 uncultured Roseovarius sp. | reverse complement strand
TTATGGGGCTGTTGCCCATACGCTCGGGCGCGATCACCTTTGAGGGCAAGCCGATCGCCGGTCAGCCCTTCGACATCGCCAAGAGCGGCATCGCCTATGTGCCGGAGACGCGCGACATCTTTCCGTCGCTGAGCGTGCGCGAGAATCTCGAGATCGCCGCCAAGCGGTTCGGCGGCGCGGCCCCCGAGTGGACGATGGAGCGGGGGCTGGAGCTGTTCCCGCGTCTGGGGGAGCGGATGGAGAATGGCGGCACGCAGCTGTCGGGCGGCGAGCAGCAGATGCTGGCCATCGCGCGCGCCCTGCTGATGAATCCGCGCCTGCTGATCCTCGACGAGCCGACCGAGGGGCTGGCCCCGATCATCGTCAAGCTGATCCACGACAAGCTGCAGGAGTTGAAGGCGGCGGGGCTGTCGATGCTCATCGTCGAGCAGAATTTCGGCTTTGCCACCTCGCTGGCCGATGACGTGGTGGTCGTGGGCAAGGGGCAGGTGGTCTGGACCGGCAGTGCCGAGGCGATCAGGGCCGACGAGGCGGCACAGCATACCTGGCTTGGCGTCTGATCCGGGGCGGCGACTCAGAATACCTTGCGCGCCACCTTCTGCGCGATGCTGACGAAGTTGCGCACATGCACGCCCTGTTCATCGAGCCGGTAGTTCACCGACAGTTCCGTGCGCGCGATCTCGGGCTCGATCCTGAGGAATTTCATGCCCTTGCGCGGCGCGTTCGAGACCGACTCGGGTACGATGCACACGCCTTCGCCGACCGCGACGAGGCTGAGCGCGGTCTGCAGATCCATGCACCAGATGCGCAAGGGGGCCTGAAAGCCCGCGTCCTCGACGGCCTTGAGCACCATGTCGGCATAGCTGGGCCGGGGGCGTTCGGGGTAGAGGATGAGGTTGTGTGTCATCAGCCGTTCGAGCTTGGCCACCGTGCGCGTGCCGGTATCGACGATATCGGGCAGGGCGAGGATCAGTTTCTCTTCGATCAGGTGCTTTGACAGGAATTCCGGGTCCTTGAGTGTCGGGCGCGCGAACACCACGTCCAACTCGCGCGAGACGAGCGCCCGGTGCAGTTCGGCATTGTTCATCGGGTTGAGGCTGAGATTCACCTCGGGGTAGTTGGCGCGGTAGGAGCGGATGATGTTGGGCAGGATGCCGAAGGTCGCCGAGCCGACGAAGCCGATGCGCAGCCGCCCCTCGGCCCCCTGCCCGAGGCGGCGCACCTCGAGGCGGGTATCCTCCATCTGGGCGAGGATCGACCGCCCCCGCGCGAGCAGGCGCTCGCCCGCCTGGGTGAGGGTGATCGCGCTGCGCCCCCGGTTGAACAGGATCGCGCCGAGTTCTTCCTCGAACTGCTTGATCTGGCGGCTGAGCGGCGGTTGCGCCATGTCGAGCCGTTCGGCGGCGCGGCCGAAATGCAATTCCTCGGCCACAGCGATGAAATAGGTCAGTTGCTTGAAATTCATGTCCGGCTCTCTCCCGGACGTGAGCGTATGCGATCCCGCGCCACCGACAAACGAAAAAAGGCCCCCGGTGAGGGGGCCAGGCCACAGGGAGGTATCGGGGCTCACTCGGCGGCGACGGCCTGTTCGGCGGCGGCCTGCTTGAGCACGAAATCGAACTCGAAATGCAGATCGGTGCCCAGACCCTCGGGGGCGGGCTTGAAGGTGCCGATCAGGCTCTGCTTGACCGCGAACACGCTGTCATCGTCGAGCCATGCGCTGTCGGCGTCGTAGACCTGGCTGATCAGCGGGCGGTAGCCCTCCTTGGAGATGATGAAATGCATGTGGCCGGGGCGGTTCGGGTGATGGCCCATGAAGCGCAAGAGCTCGCCCGCGGTCTCGTCGTCGGGGATGGGGTAGGGCACCGGACGCACGGCGACAAAGGCATAATGTCCCGTCTCGTCGGTCTCGAAACGGCCGCGCAGGTTGTATTCGGGCTGATCGGGATCGAGATTCTCGTAGATGCCGTTGGGCGCGTCTTCCCAGACGTCGAGCGTCACGCCGGCGATGCCGTTGCCATCCGCATCGCGGACATAGCCCTCATACCAGGCGGTTTCCTCGTTGTCGAAATGCTTCTGGATGGTCGAGCCGCCCTTGGGCAGCACCGGCGGGTTCTCGCGGTAGAAGGGCCCGAGCACGGTGGATTCGCTCTCGCCGCCCTCGATGGGATTGGTCATCATGTCCACCAGCACCTCGACGCCCAGGATATCGGCCAGCAGGATGAATTCCTGCCGGTTGTCGTTGCACAGCTTGCCCGCGCGGGCGAGGTAGTCGCAGGCGGCGAGGAATTCGTGGTGCTGCAGCTTCACATCCTTGATGAAGGCATGCAGATGCGTGATCAGCCCCGTGGCGATCTCGCGCTCGCGCGCGGTGATGTCGCCATGCTTGCCGAGGCTCGCGATCACGACCTCGGTGATATTGTCCTGGTTGACGATGCCCATGGGTAACTCCTCCTCCTTGGCAGTCCGGTTTCGCTGAGGGGGCGATGCGCTCTCCCCGTCATGGCACAACCTGCGCCGAAACCGGCTGTCGGCCCAATGCCCGCGCCGGTATCGGTTGATACCGCGAAAGCGCGGGTATCGCCCCATACCCGGACCGGCATGGCGTCGGCGGGGGCGCGGTGGCAGTCATGAGCCGGACATGACCGCAAGGGAGGCTCCGGTGATCGACCGATTCACGCAAGTACAATCGAGGCTCGAGGGCGCGCCGCACCTGCTGCGGCTCGGACGGCTGTTTTCCGAGACCGTTCTGATCGAGGTGGCGGGCGACGAATATTACCTGACCTTCGAGGCGGGGCGGATCGTCTCGGTCGCGCAGGGCCCGAGCCGCAAGACGCCGTGGCGGTTCGCGCTGCGCACCGATGCCGATGCGCTGGAGAGATTCTGGCAGGCGCGGCCCGAGCCCGGCTTTCACGACATTTTCGGGCTGGTGAAGATCGGGCGCGGGCGGATCGACGGGGATATCCTGAGCCTTGTCAAGAACCTGCGGTTCTTCAAGGAGGTTCTGGGCCTGGCCCGCGCGCAAGAGGAGGGTGTCGCATGAGCATCGAGCCGATCACCGGGCGGTACGTGACCGTCACCGTCGAAGGCACCGCCCGGCGCATCTATTTCGAGGAAGCGGGGAAGGGGCGCCCCGTGCTGTGCCTGCACACCGCCGGGGCCGATACCCGGCAATGGCGGCACCTGATGAACGATGCCGAAATCACCGCCTCGAACCGGCTGATCGCCTTCGACATGCCGTGGCACGGAAAATCGCTGCCGCCCGAGGGGTTCGAGACCGAGGAATACCTGCTGACCACCGATGCCTATATCGAGACGGTGCTGGCGGTCATCGACGCGCTCGGGCTGCAGCGCCCGGTGCTGGCGGGCTGTTCGATGGGCGGGCGCATCGCGTTGCAGCTTGCGGCGCTGCACCCCGAGCACTTCAGCGGCTTCATCGCCATCGAGGCGTCGGATTTCCAGCCTGCCTGGTACGATATCGACTGGTTCCACCGCCCAGATGCCCATGGCGGCGAGATGGGGGCGGCGCTCGTGTCGGCCAATATCTCGCCCCATGCGCCCGAGGCCGAGCGCTGGAACACGCTGTGGATGTTCATGCAGAGCGGGCCGGGCGTGTTCCGGGGCGATCTGAGCTTCTACACCCGCGATGACAGCCTGATCGGGCGTCTGGCCGGGATCGATACGGGCCGGACGCCGGTGCATATCATCGTGGGCGCCTATGACCTGACCTGCACCCCCGCGGATGCCGCGCGCACCGCCCGCGCGATCCCCGGCGCGACGCTGGCGGTGATGGACGAACTGGGCCATTTCCCGATGAGCGAGCATCCCGAGGGGTTCCGCCCGTTCTTTGTCGATGCGCTGGCGCGGATGCCGCGCGTGCGCGCGGAGGTGGCGTGATGACGACCCCCTGCATCATCTGCGTCGCCATCACCGGTAGCCTGCCCACCAAGGCCAACAACCCCGCCGTGCCGATCACCGTGGCCGAGCAGATCGAGTCGACCCACGAGGCCTTCGAGGCCGGGGCCAGCATCGTGCATGCCCATGTGCGCAATGACGACGGGACGCCGTCCTCCGATCCCGCGCGCTTTGCGGCGCTGAAAGAGGGGATCGAGCGGCATTGCCCGGGCATGATCATCCAGTTCTCGACCGGGGGCCGGTCGGGGGCGGGGCGCACGCGCGGCGGCATGCTGCCCCTGCGGCCCGACATGGCGTCGCTCTCGGTCGGGTCGAACAATTTTCCGACGCGGGTCTACGAGAACCCGCCCGATCTGGTGGACTGGCTGGCGGCCGAAATGCTGGCCCATGACGTCAAGCCCGAGATCGAGGCCTTCGATCTGAGCCATATCCTGAAGGCGAAGGACATGGCCGACAAGGGCCAGCTGGCGGGCACGCCCTATATCCAGTTCGTGATGGGGGTGAAGAACGCGATGCCGGTGGATCGCGACGTGTTCGACTATTACGTGCGCACGGTCGGGCGGCTCTTTGGCCCCGGTGCGCCGTGGTGCGCGGCGGGTATCGGGGCGCATCAACTGACGCTCAACGAGTGGGCGATTGGTGCGGGCGGTCATGCGCGAACGGGGCTGGAGGACAATGTGCGGCTCGACCGCGACAGGCTCGCCCCGTCCAATGGGGCGCTTGTCCGCAGGGCGGTCGATATCTGCGACCGGCACGCGCGCCCGGTGGCGACCTGGCAGGAGGCGCGCCGCATCCTTGGCCTGCGCCTGCCCGAGGGCGCGCGCGAGGCGCGGGCGGTGCGCGCCTGAGCGCGCGGGCGCGCATGGCGTTGATCCGCATTGACGCGCCAACGCCCTGATGCCGCATCTTCGCGCTGCCCGGAGCCGGTGCCCGCCTGCGAGCTTGCCTCAGCGAAACAGCCTGCCCAGCGCCTTGCCCGCGATGCGGCCCGCGATCCTGCGCCCGACGCGGCGCGACACGGCCCCCTTGCGTTTGGAGGTCACGGCCTGCGCGTCGCCGAGATATTTCGCCAGCGCATAGAGGATACGGCGGAACCTGTTGATCGTCATCCTTCGATCTTGCCTCGAAAGAGGGTCCGGCGCAACCGCCGCATGCGTGCCATGCCCGCTCAGTCGTAGCGCAGTTCGGTCGCCTTGCCGCGAAAGATGACATAGGCGAGGATCGAATAGGCGATGATCGTCGGCACCACGAAACAGGCCCCCACGAGGATGATCATCAGGCTTTCGGGCGCCGCGGCGGCGTCGTAGATGGTCAGCCGCTCGGGCACCACATAGGGGTAGAAGCTGTAGGCAAGCCCCAGGTAGGCCAGCGCGAAGAGGGCGCTCGCGGTGGCGAAGGGCAGCCAGTTCAGCCGGTCCCCGGCAAAGGGCATGCGCCGCAGCATGACCCACAGCCCCGCGACGAGCGCCGCGGACAGCACCGGCAACGGCGCGAGCCAGAGGATTTCGGGAAAGGTGAACCACTTGCCGAAAATCCGGTCGCTGACCATCGGTGTCGCCAGCGACACCGCCCCGATCCCCGCGATCACCGCCCAGAGACTGCGCCGCGCCCAGCGCAGCGACAGCGCCTGCAGCCCGCCCTCGGTCTTGTGCACCAGCCAGCACGCCCCGATGAAGGCATAGCCCACGGTGAGAAAGACCGAGGTGAGCGTGGCGAAGAGATAGGTTTCGACCGTGGTCTCGAGCCCCATCACGTAGAGCCCCAGCATGAAGCCCTGCGCCAGCGCCGTCATCAGCGAGCCCGCGAAGAAGACCCGGTTCCACAGCGCCTTGTGGATGCTGCGCGCCTTGGCGCGGAACTCGAAGGCGACGCCGCGCGCGATCAGCCCGATCAGCATCACGAAGACCGGCAGGTAGAAGGTCGACAGGATCATCCCGTGTGCGGTCGGAAAGGCCACGAGCAGCAGCCCGACCGCCAGCACCAGCCACGTCTCGTTGGCGTCCCAGAACGGGCCGATCGAGCCGATCATGCGATCCTGCGCGTCGCGCCCGGCGAGCGGAAAGAGGATGCCCACGCCAAGGTCGAACCCGTCGAGCACGACATAGACGAGGATGGACAGCCCCATCAGCGAGGCGAAGGCCCAGGGCAGCCAGTCGGCGGGGTTGGTGAAGTCGGGCAGCATCGGCTTACTCCGCGGGGCTGAGGGCTGTGACATGCGCCTTGCCCGAGTGGGACATGCTGTCGGCACCCGCATCGCCGCCCCGCGCGGCCTTGCGCGCGAGGTAGACGATGACGCCGACATAGGCGATCAGGAGAGCGGCATAGACCGCGAGATAGGCGATCAGCGTGCCCATCACCATCGGCGCGGGCACATCCGCCACCGCCATGTCGGTGGTCATGACGCCCTGCACCAGCCAGGGCTGGCGGCCGACTTCGGTGACATACCAGCCCGCCAGGGTTGCGATCCAGCCGGAGAACGCCATCGGCACCAGCGCCCAGAGCAGCGGGCGGGGCAGCCCCTCGACGGCCAGCCAGTGCCCCGGCAGGCGCCCCTCGTGGCGGTCGCGCCGGCGCCACATGAAGAACGCGGCGGCCCAGCTGAGCGCCAGCATGGCGAGCCCGGTGCCGACCATCACCCGGAACGACCAGAACACGGGGTTGACCGGCGGGTGCATCGCGGTGCCGTCCTCGGCGACGAAATCGTCGAGCCCGGGCACCACGCCGTCGGCGCTGTGCCTGAGGATCAGCGACGCCCCGTTGGGGATGCCGATCTCGAACCGGTTCTCGCGCGCCTCCTCGTCGGGCAGGGCAAACAGCAGCAGCGGCACATTCGGCCCGGTCTGCCAGTTGCCTTCCATCGCCGCCACCTTCTGCGGCTGATATTCCAGCGTGTTGAGCCCGTGCAGGTCGCCCATGAAGATCTGCGCCGGGATCAGCAGCGCCCCCATCGCCACGCCGGTCTTGAGCGTGACGCGCACATCGCGCGATCGGTCGCCGATGATCCAGCGGAACGCCGAGACGCCCGCGACGAGGAACGACACCGTGAGAAACGACGCCAGCATCATGTGGGCGAACCGGTAGGGCATGGAGGGGTTGAAGATCACCTCCCACCAACTGGTGGCGTGGGCCACGCCGTCGATCATCTCGTAGCCCTGCGGCGTGTGCATCCAGCTGTTGAGCACGATGATCCAGAAGGTCGACAGGGTGGTGCCGAACGCCACCAGCGCCGTCGCGGTGATGTGCAGCCAGGCGGGCACGCGCGAGAAGCCGAACAGCATGATCCCGACAAACGCCGCCTCGAGGAAGAAGGCGGTCAGCACCTCGTAGGCCAGAAGCGGGCCGGCGATGTTGCCGACGGTCTCCATGAAGCCGGGCCAGTTCGTGCCGAACTGGAACGACATGGTGATCCCCGAGACCACGCCCATCGCGAAGCTGAGGGCAAAGACCTTTACCCAGAAACGGTAGGCCGCCATCCATTTTTCATCCCCCGTGCGCGCAAAGCGCAGGCGGAAGAACAGCAGCACCCAGCCCAGGGCGATGGTGATCGTCGGGAACAGGATGTGGAAAGAGATATTCGCCGCGAACTGAATGCGGCTGAGCAGAAGGGTGTCGAGCGCGTCCATGCCGTGGTGTCCTTGTCAGCGTGCGTGTGGGGCGGGAGTTTGGGCGGATCAGCCGCGGGAGGCGGGCAGGTAGCCGCCCACCTTGTCGATGAGCCCGGCGATCCGGCTGCCATAGGTCATGAGCCGGACCAGCTTTTCGGTGTCGAGCCGCGCCATGTCCTCGTAGAAGCCCGTCATCATCTCGATCATCTCGCGCAGTTCCGAAATGCGCGCCTCGGAATAGTCGTCGCCCACAGGGCCCTGCATCTCGAGCGCGCGCAGCTTCGACAGGGTGGGGTCGATCTCGCGCTTCTTGCGTTCGTCGATCAGGATGCGGACGATCTCCCACAGATCGTCCGGGGTCGTGAAATGATCCTTGCGGTCGCCCGGCACATGCTTGAGCCGCACCAGGCGCCACGCCTGCAATTCCTTCAGCCCCATCGAGGTGTTGGAGCGGCTGATGCCGAGCGCCTCGGTGATCTGGTCTGCGTTCAGCGCCTCGGCGGACAGGAACAGCAGCGCATAGATCTGGCCGACGGTGCGGTTGATCCCCCAGCGGCTGCCCATTTCGCCGAAATGGAGAACGAATTCCTGGTGAAGCGGCGGCATTTTCATTCGGGTGATCCCTGCCTTGCGAGAGTTTCAGTAATTTCTGAAATCCCAGATAAGTCCGGATCGGGGTCTGTCAAACCGGCGGGGCGCTGTTTTCGTCGAAATCCGCAACGCAGGGCACCGGGGCACCTGCGCGCGCCGCCCGCGGGCCCGCGAAGCGGGGCCGTTCAGCCCGCGGCGGGCGCGAGAAAGCGCACCAGGACCCAGCCGGTCAGCACGATATGCGCGAGGGTGATCGCGACCGATGCGCCATGCAGCCATTTGAACCGGTCGCGCGCGCCGTCGTCGGTGGCGCGGTTGATCGCGGGCATCAGCACCTGACGTGTCGGCAGGGTCGATGCCGCCACCATTGCCATCACGCCCGCGCCCAGCGGGTCGCGGTGCCACAGCAGCGCGGCGGATAGCGCCGCGCAGCCGATCACGAACAGGTAGAAATGCGGAAACGCGCGGCGGATCACCGGGCCCGCCGTCTCGGCGGGCAGGGCGGTGAAGAGGAACGCCGCGAAACCGAAGGAATAGAGCACCGTACCGCCGAACAGCAGCGCCACGGACAAGAGGGCGAGGGCGGATATCATGCCGCCACCGGCTTGCTTGCGGTGCCCATGTAGAGGACCGAGCGCAGCGGCAGGCGTCCGAAGACCGGATCACCCCGGCGGTTGATCCCGCGCGGACCGAGGCCGGTCATCGGCCCCGGCTCCAGCCCGGCGCGCGCCATCGCCGCGCGCAATTCGCGCGGCCGGATATAGAGCGCCGGATCATGCGTGCCGCGCGGCAGCAGGCGCAGGATATCCTCGGCAAGGGTGATGGTCGCCAGCCGCGCCAGCCTCGTGCG
>CAJXKX010000058.1 GCA_913055965.1 uncultured Roseovarius sp. | reverse complement strand
GCAAGCATCCGCAGCAGGAATTCCTGCAGGTGGACACCACCAACATCCTGTTCATCTGCGGCGGCGCCTTCGCCGGGCTCGACAAGATCATCGCGCAGCGCGGCAAGGGCAGCGCGATGGGCTTTGGCGCCGATGTGCGCGACAATGACGAGCGCGGCATCGGCGAGGTGCTGTCGGCGCTGGAGCCCGAGGACCTGCTCAAGTTCGGCCTGATCCCGGAATTCGTGGGCCGCCTGCCGGTGCTGGCGACGCTGGAGGATCTCGACGAGGACGCGCTGGTGACGATCCTGACCGAGCCCAAGAACGCGCTGGTCAAGCAGTATCAGCGCCTGTTCGAGCTGGAGAACGCCAAGCTGACCTTTACCGACGACGCGCTCAAGGCCATCGCCAAGCGCGCCATTGCCCGCAAGACCGGGGCGCGGGGGCTGCGCTCGATCCTCGAGGATATCCTGCTCGACACGATGTTCGACCTGCCGAGCCTCGAGAATGTCGAGGAAGTGGTGGTGAACGAAGAGGCCGCGACATCGGACGCCGCGCCGCTGATCATCTATGCCGAGGCCAAGGGCAAGAAGGGCGGGGCGAGCGCCGGCTGAGCGGCCGCCTGCACGGAAAGCAAGAGGCCCGCACCGGGTGGTGCGGGCCTCTTGTCTTGTGCGGGGCCGACCGGGCGGCGGCAGGCGGGTCAGACCATCATTTCCTTGGTCGCCGAGAGCGTCACGTCCGGATAGTCCCGCTCGACCCGGTCGATATCCCATTGCAGCCGCGTGAGATAGACGACGTCGCCGTCATTGTCGTGGGCGATGTGCTGCTTGTTGGCGGCGACGAAGGCCTCGACCTTGTCCTTCGGCCCCGTGACCCAGCGGGCGGAGGTGAATTGCGACGGCTCGAACCGGACCGGAAGCCCGTACTCCATCTCGATGCGAGAGCCCAGCACCTCGAATTGCAGCTGTCCCACCACGCCCACGATGAAGCCCGAGCCGAAGGCGGGCTTGAACACCTTGGCCGCGCCCTCCTCGGCGAACTGCATCAGCGCCTTTTCCAGGTGCTTGGCCTTCATCGGGTCGCCCGCGCGGGCCTGTTGCAGCAGTTCGGGGGCAAAGGACGGGATGCCGCTCACGCGCAGGGCCTCGCCCTCGGTCAGGGTGTCGCCGATGCGCAACTGCCCGTGGTTGGGGATGCCGATGATATCGCCCGCCCAGGCCTCTTCGGCCAGTTCCCGGTCGGCGGCGAGGAACAGCACCGGCGCCGAGACGGTGATCGGCTTTTTCGCACGCACATGGGTGAGCTTCATGCCGCGTTTGAAATGGCCCGAGGCGAGGCGCAGGAACGCCACGCGGTCGCGATGCTTGGGGTCCATGTTGGCCTGCACCTTGAAGACGAAGCCCGCGACCTTGTCTTCCTCGGGGGCGATCTGGCGGGGGGTGGCGCGCTGTGGCTGCGGCTCTGGCGCGTAGGCGCCGATGCCCTGCATCAACTCGCGCACGCCGAAGGAATTGATCGCCGAGCCGAACCAGATGGGGGTCATGTGCCCCTCGCGGACCGCCTGCGCGTCGAGCGCGGGCAAGAGTTCGCGCGCCATCTCGATATCCTCGCGCAGCTTGTCCAGCAGGGCGGGGGGGACGTGGTCGGCCATCTTCGGGTCGTCGAGCCCGTCGATCGCGACCGTCTCGGCCACGCGGTTGCGGTCGGCGCGGTCCATCAGTTCCAGCCGGTCGTGGAGCATGTCGTAGCAGCCCAGGAAATCGCGCCCCTGGCCGATGGGCCAGCTTGCGGGCGTGACGTGGATCGCCAGCATCTCCTGGATTTCGTCGATGATCTCGAACGTGTCGCGCGCCTCGCGGTCCATCTTGTTGCAGAAGGTGAGGATCGGCAGGTCGCGCATGCGGCAGACCTCGAAGAGCTTGCGCGTCTGGCTCTCGACCCCCTTGGCCCCGTCGATCACCATCACGGCGGCATCCACCGCCGTGAGCGTGCGGTAGGTATCCTCGGAGAAGTCGCTATGGCCGGGCGTATCGACGAGGTTGAAGCGGAATTCCTTGAAATCGAAGGACATGGCCGAGGCGGACACGGAAATTCCCCGGTCCTTTTCCATCTGCATGAAGTCCGAGCGCGTGCGCCGCGCCTCGCCCTTGGCGCGGACCTGTCCGGCCATCTGGATCGCGCCGCCATAGAGCAGGAACTTCTCGGTCAGCGTGGTCTTGCCCGCATCGGGGTGCGAGATGATGGCAAAGGTGCGCCGCCGCGCGATCTCGGGCGGCAGGGCGGGGCGGTTTGGGGTCTGGTCCAGCATGGAAGGGCGTATAGAGCGGCGGCGGGAGCGGTGCAATATCGTGCGGGTGCCCGGCACCGGGCCGCGTTAGCCGTCGACGATGCAGCGGTGCGGGCCGGGCCGTGCAAAATGCGCCATGCAGGCCTCGACGAAGTGGCGCACCAGCCTGCGCGGTCGGGTCTTGTCATGGGCGATTGCAAGGGTCAGGGGCGGCAGCGGGTCCGCGATGGGCCGCGCGATCAGGTCGTCGCCGCCATAGGTGGTGGCGGTGAGCGGTTGCATGTTGAGCACCGCGCATCCCAGACCGCGCCCGACAAGGCTGCGAACCATCTCGGTCGAATTGGCATGGGCGGCCACGGTGAGCCCTCCGGCCTGTGTCTCGAACAGGCGGCGGTAATAGGCGGAGGCTGCCGGTCGGTTGAGCACGATCAGCGGCTCGCGGGCGATGTCTGAAAGGTGCAGGCAAGGCCGGGTCGCCAGCGGATGAGCGGCGGGCATCAGGCAGTAGGGCGGGGCCTCTATCAGCACGTCGAACCCGATGGAGGCGCGCGCGCCTTCGGTGACGAACAGGATCACGTCGTAGTGTCCTCGCGAAAATCCGTCCTGCGCGGCGTCATTGTCGCATTCTTCCAGATGCAGGACCACGTCGCTTTGGCCTGGAAGGAAGGACGTGAAGACCCCGGGCAGAAAGGCGGGTGCGATGGGTGCGTAGTAGCCGACGCGCAACTCTCCGCGCAGGGTGTCCTTCAGATCCGCGCCTTCCGCGAGCACCGCGTTGTAATCATCGAGCAGCCGCTCGAATTTCCTTGCGATCAGGCGCCCGCTCGCCGTGGGCTCGATCCCGCGCGATCGCTGACGGATGGTCAGCGTCAGATCGAACGCGTCCTCGACCTGGTCGATGGCCGCCGACACGGCGGAGGCCGAGATGTTGAGCTCTTCCGCCGCCCGGGCGATGTTGCCATGGCGCAGCGCGGCGGTGAAATAGGCCATGGCCTTGAGCGAAAGCGCCATCGTTAACCCTGAAAATCCGAGGTAGTTACCCTCTTAATTCTGTTTTTCACGGGAAACCCCGTCTGTCAAACTCATCCCGCAATGCACCCGGATCGAGGGAGATGACGATGGACGATGCGCGCCTCAAGGGTTGGAACCACGTCCCGCCGGTTCCGCTCGAGGTCTCGCCCTTCTTCAGGTGGCCGCCGCGCCCGATGGCGATGCTGGCCTGGGTCTGGAACTCCTGGTTCCTGATCAGCGAACGGCTGATCCTGGTCGGAATCGCGGTCGCGTCATTCCACTGGTTCCAGCCGCCGCTGGAGGAATCCAGAACATTCGCGTTCGGCTGGATCGCCGAGATGTATGTCCGCAATCTTGTGCTCATCTGCGCGGTCGCGGGCGGGCTGCATCTCTATTTCTACACCTTCACGAAGCAGGGGCAGCGCCTGAAATACGATGCGCGCCCGCTGATGAAGAACGGGCGTCAATTCACGCTGGGCGGGCAGATCAGGGACAACATGTTCTGGACGCTTGCCAGCGGCGTGACGGTCTGGACGGGATACGAGGTGCTGATGTTCTGGGCGTTGGCCAATGGCTATGCACCGATGCTGACATGGGCGGCGCATCCGGTCTGGTTCGTGGCGCTGTTCGGGCTGATCCCGGTGTGGGAGAGCTTTTATTTCTACTGGATTCACCGGCTTCTGCATGTACCGATCCTATATCGGCATGTCCATGCGCTGCACCACCGGAACATCAATGTGGGGCCGTGGTCCGGCATGTCCATGCATCCGGTGGAACACGTGATCTTCCTTGGATCGGTACTGATCCATTGGGTGGTCGCGGCGCATCCGGTGCATATTCTCTATCACTTGCAGTATTACGCGCTGACAGCCGTCACCACGCATACCGGTTTCGAGGGGCTGCTCGTCCGGGATCAGAACCGGCTCCGGCTCGGAACCTTCCATCACCAGATGCATCACCGGTATTTCGAATGCAATTACGGCTCGCTAGAGATCCCTTGGGACAAGCTGTTCGGGTCGTTCCACGATGGCACGCCGCAGGCGGACGCGCGGATAAGGGAACGCCGCAAGCGCTTCTCCTCGGGGTAGCCGGGCCGGGGCGTGCCCTCAGCGCAGCGAGGCGCGGCGCAGGAGGTCGGCGGCGTCGGGGTGGTCGAGCAGGGCGCGGCCGATCTCGAATTGCAGGTGGGCGGGCGAGCCGTGGCCGGCGCTGTCGGGCAGCAACTCGGCCGGGAGCGCCGAGCGGGTGCGCGGGTCGAGCAGCAGCGTCTCGGCGGCGATGCCTTCGGCAAAGATGATCTGGTGGCGGTCGAACAGCAGTTGCACGTAATCGACATGGCCGCCCGTCTCGACGCGCACGCTGTCGCCGTTGACGAGATGGCGCGCGCGCACCAGCACCTCGCGCCGCCCGGCGCCCACCGCGTCGTCGCGCTGGTAGATGAACAGACGGTGATCGGGGCTGACCAGCAGGTCGCCCTCGTTGTTGAGCGCGCCCGCGCGGATCCGCACGGGGGCGAATTCGCCGATCGCGCGCAGCGTGGTCTGGCCGATCCAGCGCAGCGGCTGCGGGCCGTCGTCGCGGGTCAGCACCATATCGCCGGGTTGCAGCGTTTCGACCGGTTTCTGCACGCCGGTGGCCATGGTGATCCGCGTGCCGCGGGTGAACGAGACGCAGGCCGCCTGCGCGAATCGCTGCCGCGCGGCGTCACGCTCGACACGCACGAGGGCATAGCCGGTGCGCGGGGCGATATGCGCCAGCGGCATGGCATAGACATTCGACACGCGCCCGCCCTCGTCGGTCTCGACGAAGATCAGCACCTCGACCACGCTGCCGGTGGCGGGCATCAGCGTGAGGCAGGAATCGAGATGCAGCGGCGCGCCGGGCGTGCCGATCTCGGAGCCGTCGCCCACGCGGAACGGGCCCGCGCCCTCCATCACCAGCCCGAGGCGACGCGCGCGGGCGCGCGGCCCAAGCTCGTAGATGTCGTCGAGGTCGAGTTCGGCGGCGAAGGACAGCGCGTCGCCGAGATTGGCCCCGCTGACCACGCGCAATTCGCTGGCCTCGAAAACGTTGACGATCTGCGCGGGGCGTTGGGCGGGGCTGGTCATCGGGTCCTGTGTGCGGCGGGCTGGCGGGGCGGGATATTTCCGCGGCTGGAGATGAATATCATGATGGATGGCCCGGAGGCTAGGCTGCGATTGTGGCACCATCTGGCCGATTCCGGCAAGAAATCCCGGCACCGGACGCCGGGCACCTGCGCATGGCGCGCTGGCCATCCTGCGCCCTGCGGTGTTAAGTCACGGGAAACAAGCAAAGGGGACTGCGATGGATCTGGGAATTCGTGGCAAGCGTGCGCTGGTTTGCGCCGCGTCGAAGGGGCTGGGGCTGGGCTGTGCGCGGGCGTTGGCCGAAGCGGGCGTGGACCTCGTGATGAACGCGCGCGGGGCCGAGGCGCTCGAGGCGTCGGCGCGGGCGATTCGTGACGAATTCGGCGTGACGGTCTCGACGGTCGCCGCCGATATCACCACCGAGGAGGGCCGCGCCGCGGTTCTGGCCGAGGCGGGCGCGGTGGACATCCTGGTCAACAACGCGGGCGGCCCGCCGCCGGGCATGTGGACCGACTGGGACCGCGAGGATTTCATCAAGGCGCTCGATGCCAACATGCTGGCCCCCATCGCGCTGATCAAGGCGCTAGTGCCGGGCATGATGGAGCGAGGCTGGGGCCGGGTGGTCAATATCACCTCGCAATCGGTCAAGTCTCCGATCGCCATCCTGGGCCTGTCCAATTCGGCGCGCGCGGGGCTTACGGGCTATGTCGCGGGCACCTCGCGGCAGGTGGCGGGCAAGGGCGTGACGATCAACAACCTGTTGCCGGGCATCCATGCCACCGACCGCGCCGTGGCGCTCGATACCGGCGTGTCGCAGCGGGAGGGGATCTCGATGGACGAGGCCAAGGCACAGCGCTGCGCCACCATCCCGGCGGGCCGCTATGGCACGCCCGAGGAATTCGGCGCGGCCTGCGCCTTCCTGTGCAGCCGGCACGCGGGCTTCATCGTGGGCCAGAACATCCTGCTCGACGGCGGCGCGGTGAACGCGACGCTCTGAGGCGGGGTACCCGCGGCTTGCCGCGCGGCCGTTTCACGATAGGTCCCCGGGGGCAGCTAATCACCCCGGGGGCCTTTTCATGCGTATCGTTGTCCTGATCCTGTCGCTGATGGTCCTGAGCGCCTGCGCCGGGCGGCCCGACCTGGCGGATGAAAAGCTGAGCGCGCGGGATTTCGAGCTGGAAGAGTTCTTTGACGGGCACGTGGTGGGCTATGGCCAGTTCCAGGACCGGTTCGGCACGGTGCGGCGGCGCTTCGAGGTGCAGGTCGCGGGTGACTGGGACGGCGAGACGCTGACCCTGACCGAGGATTTTCTCTACGAGGATGCCAGCACCGAGCGCCGGGTCTGGACCCTGACCAAGACCGGCCCGGAAACCTGGGAGGGCAGCGCGCCGGGCGTGATCGGGCGGGCCGGGGGCGAAGAACGCGGCGACGCCTTCAACTGGACCTATACCATCGACCTGCCGGTGCCCGATGGCACGCTGCGGGTGAGTTTCGACGACTGGATGTGGCAGGTGAGCGAGAATCGCGTGCTCAACCGTGCCTACATGGACAAGCTGGGCGTCGAAATCGGCGAGGTCATCATCTGGTTCGAGAAGCGCGGCTAGCGGCGCGCCCCGCCCGGGGCGCCGGAGCGGGGCCGCGAGCGGTGGCACGCCCGGCGCGGGCCGCGATCCATTGCGAAAACCGACACGCCCCGCTCCGCGCGGCGGCGGCAGACCCGCCCGGATATGGCGCGGCGCGCCTGGACGCGCGCGGCGCACGCACCGCTTAAGCTCCGTTAATCCTTTGGCCGTCTGATGCCCTCCGAGCGCCGAGGTCAAGGAGCGAGCGATGATACTGGATTTCTTCCGGCAGGGCGGGGCGGAGGCCACCCAGAGCCCCGAAGCGAAGGCGAGCGCGGCGGGCCGCGTGATTGCCTGGGGCGGCGCGGGGCGCGTGGCGTGGAGCCCGCGCGATACGGTGAGCCTGACGCGCGGCGGATTCTCGGGCAACCCGGTGGGCTTTCGCGCCGTCAGGATGATCGCCGAGGCGGCGGCGGCGCTGCCGCTCGTGCTGCAGGATGCCGAGCGGCGCTATGCGGTGCATCCGCTGCTCGACCTCGTCGCCGCGCCCAACCCGGCGCAGGGGCGGGCGGAACTGTTCGAGGCGCTCTATGGCCAGCTCTTGCTGAGCGGCAACGCCTATCTGGAGGCGGTGGGGGCGGGGCATGGTCTGCCGCTGGAGTTGCACGTGCTGCGCTCGGACCGGATGAGCGTGGTGCCGGGGGCCGATGGCTGGCCGGTGGCCTATGACTACAGCGTCGGCGGGCGCAAGCACCGGTTCACCCTTGGCGCGGGCGCGCCCTGCATCTGCCATATCAAGAGCTTTCACCCGCAGGACGACCATTACGGGCTGTCGCCCCTGCAGCCCGCTGCACAGGCGGTGGACGTGCACAACGCCGCGAGCCGCTGGTCGAAGGCGCTGCTGGACAATGCCGCGCGGCCCTCGGGGGCGATCGTCTACAAGGGGGCCGAGGGGCAGGGAACGCTCGGCTCGGATCAGTATGACCGGCTGGTCGCCGAGATGGAGGCGCATCATCAGGGCGCGCGCAACGCGGGCCGCCCGATGCTGCTGGAAGGCGGGCTGGACTGGAAACCGATGGGGTTCTCGCCCTCGGACATGGAATTCCAGAAGACCAAGGAGGCGGCGGCGCGGGAGATCGCGCTCGCCTTCGGTGTGCCGCCGATGCTTTTGGGCATCCCCG
Organism: uncultured Roseovarius sp.; assembly: GCA_913055965.1. Taxonomy (GTDB): domain Bacteria; phylum Pseudomonadota; class Alphaproteobacteria; order Rhodobacterales; family Rhodobacteraceae; genus Roseovarius. The sequence goes on along the minus strand of CAJXKX010000058.1, from coordinate 900 downwards.
GCGATGCGACCTTCGCCAATTACCAGGAGGCGAACAGGGCGTTCTACCGGCTGACGGTGCTGCCGCTGGTGGCGCGGGTGAGCGCGAAGCTGGCGGCGTGGCTTGCGGGCTTTACCGGCGAGGCGCTGGAGTTGTCGCCCGATCTCGACCGGGTGCCCGCACTGGCGGCGGAACGCGATGCGCAATGGGCGCGCGTGGCGGGCGCGGATTTCCTGACATCGGCGGAAAAGCGGGCGCTGCTTGGTCTGCCCGCGCTGGCGGACGGGGCGGAGGATGAGTGAAGGCGCGCCGCCGCCGCGCTACGGCTTCGAGGCGTTCGACTGCGCGCCCGCGCTGCGGCTGGAGGCGCATGAGCGGGTGTCGGAGTTGCAGCAACGCGCGATCGCCGAGCGGCTGGAGCGGCTGGAGGCAGCGGTCGAGCGGCTGGAGCGGCGGCTGTGGCTGGCGGTCTATGGCGTGGTGGCGGCGGTATTGGTGCAGGCGTTTCAGCCGATCCTGGCGGCGTTGCCGTGAGGATGGTGAAGGAAACGCCTGCGGGGTGTGCCGCGATGAACGGGAAGGGCGAGGTGATGGAGACGGAACTGGAGCGGAAATTCGCGCAGGGCGGGGCCGAGGGGCTGCGCGTGACCGATGCGGGCGGGATCGAGGGATATGCGAGCCTGTTCGATGCTCCCGATCAGGGCGGCGACGTGGTGGCGCGCGGGGCCTATGCGGCCTGCCTCGAGCGGATGGCGGCGGAGGGGCGGCGGGTGCGGATGCTGTGGCAGCACGACCCGCGCGAGCCCATCGGCGTCTGGGACGAGGTGCACGAGGATGCGCGGGGGCTGCGGGTGAGGGGGCGGCTGCTGGATGGCGTGGCCCGCGCGCGGGAGGCGGCGGCGCTGATTGCGGCGGGCGCGC
>CAJXKX010000057.1 GCA_913055965.1 uncultured Roseovarius sp. | reverse complement strand
CGCAGGCATTCGGTCATGCTGCGGGTGACGAACCCGGCGTCGGACACGAAACCCATCCGCCGCGTGGCGCTGCCGAAGACGAAACCGACGGGATCCACGGCGTCGTGTTGAATGGCGAAACTGCGGATTTCCGAGCCTTGGATGGAAAAGGTCTGCCCGGTTTCAAAGGTCTTCCATGTGCCGCCGTCGATGCCCATCGGCGTGCTGATGCAGAAGATGCAGGCCGAGCGGCGGCACATGGCGCTGGTGATCGACGAATATGGCGGGGTGGACGGGCTGGGGACCATCGAGGATCTGATCGAGCAGGTGGTGGGCGAGATAGAGGACGAGCACGACACCGACGACGACGCCTATTGGCACAAGGAAGGCCCGGGCCGCTACCTCGCCGCCGCCAAGACGCCGCTGGATCAGTTCGAGGCCGAGATCGGCCTGTCGCTGACCGAGGCCGACGAGGTGGACGAGGAAGAGATCGACACGCTGGGCGGGCTGGTCTTCATGCTGCTGGGCCGGGTGCCCGCGCGCGGCGAGGTGATCGAGCATCCCACCGGCGCGAGCCTCGAAGTGGTCGAGGCCGATCCGCGGCGGATCAAGCGGGTGCGGGTCCGCGTCCCGAGCCTCGCGGGTGAGTGACACGATGGCCGCCGCGCCGCGCACCCGCGTGGGGCGGCTTGCACGCGTCGCGCTGGTGGTGGGCCTCGGGGCCGCGGCGGCGCTGGGGCAGGCTCCCTGGGGGCTCTGGCCGCTGACGCTGGCGGCGCTCGCACTGCTTTACGGGCTGTTCCGGCAGGTGCCGGGCTGGCGCGCGGCGGCCTGGCTGGGCTGGGGCGCGGGCACCGGGCATTTCCTGCTGGCGCTGCACTGGATCACCGAGCCGTTCATGGTGGACGCCGCGCGGCATGGCTGGATGGCGCCCTTCGCGCTGGCGGGTCTCGCCGGGGGGATGGGGCTCTACTGGGGCGCGGGGCTGGCGCTGGCACGGGCGGCGGGGGGCGGCGCGCCGGCCTTCGTGGCGGCGATGGGGCTGGCAGAGGCGCTGCGCGGCTGGCTCTTCACTGGGTTTCCCTGGGCGCAGCCGGGGCATGCGCTCATCGACACGCCGCTCTTGCACTGGGCGGCGTGGCTGGGCGCGCCGGGGCTGCTGGCGCTGACGCTCGTGGCGGCGGTGGCGCTCTGGCACGCGGTGGCGGGGCGGCGCGTGGCGGGGGCGGTGGCGCTGGCGGCGCTGGCGTTGCTGTGGCCGCTGGGGGCCGCGCGCACGCCCGAGGCCGGGGCGCGGCCCGGCGCACCGGTGGTGCGGCTGGTGCAGCCCAATGCGCCGCAGCACGAGAAATGGCACCCCGACAAGGTGCAAACCTTCTTCGACCGGCAACGCGCCTTTTCGGCGGCGGGCGACAGAGTGCCCGATCTCGTGGTCTGGCCCGAGACGGCGGTGCCGGTCCTGCTGGAGCGCGCCGGGCCGACGCTCGGCGCGGTGGCCGAGGCGGCGCGGGGCGCGCCGGTGGTGCTGGGCATTCAGCGCACCGAGGGGCGGCGCATCTACAACTCGCTGGCGGTGGTCGGGCAGGGGGGCACCGTTCAGGAGGTGTATGACAAGCATCACCTCGTGCCCTTCGGCGAATACATGCCCCTGGGCGACCTGATGGCGCGGTTCGGCATCTACGGGCTCGCCTCGAACGAGGGGCAGGGCTATTCGGCGGGGCCGGGCGCGCGGCTGGTGGATGTGCCGGGGATCGGCCGGGCGCTGCCGCTCATCTGCTACGAGGGGGTGTTCGCGCGCGATCTCCGCGCGGCACCTGGGCGTGCGGATGTGCTGATGCTGATCACCAATGATGCGTGGTTCGGCACGGTGTCGGGGCCTTACCAGCACCTCGCGCAGGCGCGGCTGCGCAGCGCCGAACTGGGCCTGCCGATGATCCGGGTGGCCAATACCGGCGTCTCGGCGATGATCGACGCCACCGGGCGCGTAAGCGCGCGCATCCCGCTGGGCGAGGCGGGATGGCGCGACGCGCCGCTGCCGCCTGCACTGCCCGAGACCCTCTATGCACGGATCGGCGATGGCCCGATGCTGGCGCTCTGGGCGCTGCTTCTCGGCCTCGGGCGGTGGCGCAATCGGGCCGCTGCGCGGCGCATTTAGCGATTGACGCCGGGGGGCTGCGGGCTTAGGCACGGCCAATCCCGTCACAACGGCTTCCTGGCGTGGCGGATGTATCCAATGGAGCGTTCCACATGTCCCGACAGAACTATCTCTTCACCTCCGAATCCGTTTCGGAGGGCCACCCCGACAAGGTCTGCGACCGCATTTCCGATGCCGTGCTCGACGCCTTCCTCAGCGAGGAGGAGAACGCGCGCGTGGCCTGCGAGACCTTTGCCACGACGAACTGCGTGGTGGTCGGCGGAGAGGTGGGGCTGTCGGACCGCTCGCGCCTGTCGGAGTTCATGGGCCGCATCGACGGGATCGTGCGCGACTGCGTCCGCGACATCGGCTACGAGCAGGACGAATTTCACTGGAATACCCTGCAGCTGCACAACATGCTGCACCCGCAATCGGCGCATATCGCGCAAGGCGTGGACCGCGACGGCGCGGGCGATCAGGGGATCATGTTCGGCTTTGCCGTGAACGAGACGCCCGATCTGATGCCGGCACCGATCCTCTACTCCCACGCGATCCTCAAGCGGCTGGCAGAGGCGCGGAAATCGGGCAGCGAACAGACCCTCGGCCCCGATGCCAAGACGCAGCTGACGCTGCGCTACGAGGGCGGCGTGCCGGTCGAGGTGACGCAGCTTGTGCTGTCGACGCAGCACACCGACGAGGCGCAGACCAGCGACGACATCCGCGCCATCGTCGAGCCCTACATCCGCGAGGTGCTGCCGCAGCAATGGCTGACCGACAAGACCGAATGGTGGGTGAATCCCACCGGCACCTTCGTCATCGGCGGGCCGGACGGCGATGCGGGGCTGACGGGGCGCAAGATCATCGTCGATACCTATGGCGGTGCGGCCCCGCATGGCGGCGGCGCGTTCTCCGGCAAGGACCCCACCAAGGTGGACCGCTCGGCGGCCTACGCGGCGCGCTACCTCGCCAAGAACATCGTCGCGGCGGGCCTCGCGCACAAATGCACGCTGCAGCTCAGCTATGCGATCGGCGTGGCCAGGCCGCTGTCGATCTATGTCGATACGCACGGCACCGGCGAAGTGAACGAGGCCGCCATCGAAGAGGCGATCCCGCAGGTGATGGACCTGACCCCGCGCGGCATCCGCGAGCACCTGGAGCTGACCCGCCCGATCTATGCGCGTACCGCCGCCTACGGGCATTTCGGGCGCGCGCCCGAGGCCGATGGCGGCTTCAGCTGGGAGCGGACCGACCTGGTGGACGCCCTGAAGAAATACGTTTGAACGGGGGGCTGGCGCGACTTTGGTGCGCCAGGCAGGAGAGATGACGGCCGGGACACATCCCAAGGGCGCGCCGTGGCGCAATTTTCACGGGCGGATCAAGGGCAAGGCGCTGCGCCCCAATCAGGAGGCGTGGCTGGACGAAGACCTTGGCCGCCTGTCGCCCGGCCCCGTCGACTGGGACGTGAACCCCGAGCGAAAACCCATTGATCCGAAAGAGTATTTCGGGGATCGCGATATCTGGCTCGAGATCGGGTTCGGTGGCGGCGAGCACATGGTGCACCAGGCGGTGCGGAACCCCGGCGTGGGGATCATCGGCTGCGAGCCCTATATCAACGGCGTGGCGATGCTGCTGGGCAAGATCCGCGAGGCCGGGGCGCGCAATATCGCGGTCTACCCCGGTGATGTCCGCAACATGTTTGACGTCTTGCCGGAGGGGTCGATCTCTCGTGCGTTCCTGCTCTATCCCGATCCCTGGCCGAAAAAGCGCCACCACAAGCGCCGGTTCGTCACCGGGCAGCACCTGGAACCGCTGTCCAGATGCCTGAAGGAAGGGGCGATCTTCAGGGTCGCCACGGATATTCCCGATTACGTGCGCCAGACCCTCGAAGAGGTGCCGCGCCACGGCTTCGACTGGCTGGCGGAGGGAGCCGTGGGATGACTGGCTGTCGACCCGCTACGAGCAAAAGGCCCTGCGCGAAGGGCGCGTGCCGCATTACCTGACCTTCCGCCGCCGCTGAGCCGCGACCCGCCCGGTCCCGGCTCTGCGCGCCGGGTGACCCTGTCCGCGGCGCGCGCGCCTCAGCGCCCGAGCGCCGCGTCGAGATTGGCGTCGATCTTTTCGAGAAAGCCCATCGTGGTCAGCCAGCCCTGATCGGGGCCCACGAGCAGCGCGAGATCCTTGGTCATGTGGCCCGATTCGATGGTCTCGACCACGACCCGCTCCAGCGTCTCGGCGAAATGGGCGAGGTCGGCGTTGTCGTCCAGCTTGGCGCGGTGGCGCAGCCCCCCCGTCCAGGCGAAGATCGAGGCGGTGGAATTGGTCGAGGTCTGCTCGCCGCGCTGGTGCTGGCGGTAGTGGCGGGTGACGGTGCCATGGGCGGCCTCGGCCTCCATGATCCGGCCGTCGGGGGTGAGCAGTTGCGACGTCATCAGCCCCAGCGAGCCGAAGCCCTGCGCCACGGTGTCGGATTGCACGTCGCCGTCGTAGTTCTTGCACGCCCAGACGAAGCCGCCGGACCACTTGAGGGCGGCGGCGACCATGTCGTCGATCAGCCGGTGCTCGTACCAGATGCCGTGGTCGGCGAATTTCTCCTTGAACTCGGCCTCGTAGATCTCCTGGAAGATGTCCTTGAAGCGGCCGTCATAGGCTTTGAGGATGGTGTTCTTGGTGCTGAGGTAGAGCGGCCACTTGAGGTTCAGCGCGTAATTCATTGACGCGCGTGCAAAATCCGTGATCGACTGGTCGAGGTTGTACATCCCCATGTAGACGCCCGAGGAGGGGGCCTTGAACACCTCTTCCTCGATCACCGTGCCGTCCTCGCCCACGAACTTCATCGAGAGCGTGCCGGGGCCGGGGAATTTCATGTCGGTGGCGCGGTACTGATCGCCATAGGCGTGGCGTCCGATGACGATGGGCCGCGTCCAGCCGGGCACGAGGCGCGGCACGTTGCGGCAGATGATCGGCGAAAGACGACGCCGCCCAGGATGTTGCGGATGGTGCCGTTGGGGCTGCGCCACATCTTCTTGAGGCCGAATTCCTCGACCCGCGCCTCGTCGGGGGTGATGGTGGCGCATTTGACGGCGACGCCCACCTCGCGCGTCTTCTCGGCGGCGTCGATGGTGATCCGGTCCTCGGTCCGGTCGCGTTCCTCGATGCCGAGATCGTAATAGAGGAGATCCACATCGAGATAGGGAAGGATCAGCTTCTGCTTTATGAAATCCCAGATGATGCGGGTCATCTCGTCGCCGTCCATCTCGACGATGGGGTTCTCGACCTTGATCCTGGACATGGTGGGCGCTCCCTCAAAGACGTGTGGGGCCGGATGTACCGGCCCCGTTTCGTTTACCCGATGATCGCGTTGAGCGTCGCCGAGGGGCGCATCACCGAGGCGAGCTTGTCGTCGTCGGGGTGATAATAGCCGCCGGTATCCGCCGGGCTACCCTGCGCCGCTGCCAGTTCGGCCACGATCTGCGCCTCGCCCTCGGCCAGCGCCTTGGCGACGGGCGCGAATTCCCCGGCCAGCGCGGCGTCGTCGGTCTGCGCCGCCAGCGCCTCGGCCCAGTAGCGGGCGAACCAGTAATGGCTGTCGCGGTTATCCGGCTCGCCGACCTTGCGCGAGGGCGAGCGGCCATGATCGAGGATGCCCTGCGTCGCGGCCTCCACCGCCTCGCCCAGCACGCGGGCGCGGGCGTTGTCGTGGGTCTGGGCGAGGAACTTGAGGCTCTCGCCCAGCGCGCAGAACTCGCCAAGGCTGTCCCAGCGCAGGTGGTTTTCCTCCTGCAACTGCTGCACATGCTTGGGGGCCGACCCGCCCGCGCCGGTCTCGAAAAGGCCACCGCCCTGCATCAGCTTGACGATCGACAGCATCTTGGCCGAGGTGGCCAGCTCGAGGATCGGGAAGAGATCGGTCAGGTAGTCGCGCAGCACGTTGCCGGTGATGGCGATGGTGCTCTCTCCCTTGGTGATCGTCTCGAGCGAGGCGCGGGTCGCCTCGCGCGGGGCCATGATCTCGAACCTGTCGGCGACGCCTGCGGCCTCAAGGGCGGGCTTCACGTAGGCGATCAGTTCCGCGTCATGGGCGCGGCTCTCATCCAGCCAGAAGATCGCGCGATAGCCCGTCTCCTTCTGCCGGGCGATGGCGAGTTGCACCCAATCCTCGATCGGGGCCTTGCGGGCGCTGGCCGAGCGCCAGATATCGCCCGGCGCGACCTTGTGCTCGTGCAGCACCGTGCCGTCGTCGAGGATCATCTTCACGGTGCCCGCCTGCGGGATCTCGAAGGTGGTGGGGTGCGAGCCGTATTCCTCGGCCTTCTGCGCCATCAGGCCGATATTCTGCACCGTGCCTGCGGTCGCGGGATCGAGCTTGCCGTGCTCCTTGAAGAAGCGGATCGTCTCGTCATAGACCGGCGCGTAGGAGCTGTCGGGGATGACGCAGACGGCGTCATGTTCCTTGTTGTCGGGTCCCCAGCCCTTGCCGCCGCCCCGGATGAGCGCGGGCATCGAGGCGTCGATGATGACATCCGAGGGCACGTGCAGGTTGGTGATTCCCTTGTCGGAATTGACCATGTACATCGCCGGGCGGTCGGCCATGCAGGCGTCGATGGCCTGAAGGATGTCCTTGCGGTCCTTCACGCGCTCCAGCAGGTCGCCGAGCCCCGCATTGGGCGAGACACCGAGCGATTTCATCTCGTCGCCGTATTGCTCGAACACCGGGGCGAGGAACTGCCGCACCGCGTGGCCGAAGATGATCGGGTCGGAGACCTTCATCATCGTGGCCTTCATGTGCAGCGAGAAGAGGATGCCTTCGGCCTTGGTCTTTTCGATCTCCTCGGCGAGGAAGGCGTCGAGGGCGCGCGCACTCATGTAGGTGGCATCGACCACGGTGCCCGCCGGGTAGCTGAGCCCGTCCTTGAGCACGGTCTCGCCACCTTCGGTTTCCAGCACGATCCTGGCGCCGGTCGCCTCGGACAGGGTGACGGATTTCTCGTTGGAGAAGAAGTCATCGGCGCCCATCGTGGCGACGCGCGTCTTGCTGTCCTTGGACCAGTCGCCCATGCGGTGCGGGTTGGCCTGCGCGAATTTCTTGACGGCGGGGGCGGCGCGGCGGTCGGAATTGCCCTCGCGCAGCACCGGGTTCACCGCCGAGCCCTTGATCGCGTCATAGCGGGCGCGGATGGCCTTTTCATCCTCGGTTCTCGGATCAAAGGGGTAATCGGGCAGCGCGTAGCCCTGGCCCTGCAATTCCCGGATCGCGGCCACAAGCTGCGGCTCGGAGGCGGAAATGTTGGGCAGCTTGATGACGTTGGCGGCGGGCGTCTTGACGATCTCGCCCAGCGCCTTGAGGTCGTCGGGCTGGCGCTGATCCTCGGTCAGGTGATCGGGGAAGGCGGCGAGGATGCGGCCCGCAAGCGAGATGTCGCGCGTCTCGACGGTGATGCCAGCCGCCGCGGCGAAGCGGCGAATGACCGGCAGGAGCGAGGCCGAGGCAAGCTCGGGGGCTTCGTCCACCTTGGTGTAGATGATGTCGGGGGTATCGGTATTGGCCATCTTTGGGCTCCTCCTTGCGTTCCGGTGCGGGCCGGACGACTCGTCCGCTTGCCCGCCTCATAGCGGAAAAGCGCGGCGCGGGAAAGATAGTATGCGATGGTATACACATAGAATCGGCACGAAATGGCATCCGTCGCGCGCTCCTGCGCGCCCGGAGGGCAGGCGGAGCGCGTCCGGAGCGCGGTCGGGGCGCGCGGTTACGCGGCGGGGCGGCGGGTGGCGTCGAGCGCGTCCTCGCTCTCGGGCAGGCCCTCGCGCGACAACAGCACCGCGATGGGGCGCAGCCCCGGCAGGTGGCTGAACACGATCATCGCCCCCACCATGATCGGCACCGCGAGGAACATCCCCGGAATCCCCCAGACCGCACCCCAGAAGGCCAGGCTGATGATGATGCCGAAGGACGAGACGCGCAGCGCGCGGCCCATAAGCATCGGGTCGATGATGTTGCCGTTGAGGAACTGGATCGCGCCGACGATGGCGAAGATGCCGAGAGTCACCGGCCCGCTGCCAAGCTGCACGAAGGCCACCAGCGCCACCAGCACCGTGGCGATGATCGAGCCGATGGCGGGAATGTAGTTGAGCACGAAGGTGAGAATGCCGAGCGCCCCCGCGAGATCGAGCTCGAAGAAGCGCGCTACACCGTAGACCATGAGCCCGGTGACGACGCTCACCAGCGTCTTGACAAGGAGGTAATGGTTCACCCGGTGGATGATCGAGCCGATGATGCGGCCCGCGCGCTCGGCCTGTGCGCGGTCGCCCAGCAGGCTTTCGAGCTTGGTGTCGAACCAGACCCGCTCGGCAAAGAGGAAGCCCACGAACAGGATCACCAGCACGGTGCCCTGCATCAGGCTGCCCGCCTGGCCCGCGATGGTGCGCAGGTAGCCCGCGACGTCGAAGGTCGCCACCGCCTGCCGCACCGCCGTTTCCGCCTGCGGGCCCAGCCACGCGACGGCGGCGGCCAGCGCCTCGGGGGCGCGGTCGGCATAGGCGATGGTGGTCGACAGCACCGTGTTGGCCTGCGACAGGATGACCGCCGAAAGGCTGAGCAGCACCGCCGAGATGAGCAGCAGCGCGGTGATGCTCGCCAGCCAGTTGGGGATGCGCGCCGGGCCGATGCGCACCCGCCCGATATAGGAGATGGCGTCGGAGGTGAGGCTGAACAGGATGATCGCCGTCGCCAGCGAGATGAGCAGGAACCGCGCCTGCACCAGCAGGAACAGCACCACGGCAAAGGCCATGATGATCTGCGCGACGGTGCGGACGCGCTGGAAATCCTGCGTCTCGGGGCGGAGGGGGCGGGGATTGGTCACTGGGGTCTGCGCTCGCTTGTCGTCTGATCCGGCGGTTTCCCCTCAATATCGGCAAAAGCGGCGGAAGATCAATCTTGCGCGGGCGGGGTCAGGGTGATGGCGAGGGTCGTTTCG
>CAJXKX010000056.1 GCA_913055965.1 uncultured Roseovarius sp. | reverse complement strand
GCGCCGGACCATGGGCTTCGAGCCAGTCGAAGAAGGCCGCGTCGCCCAGAAGGCCGTATTTCACCACTTCGGCATATCCGGCCAGGAACTCGCGCGGCGGCAGGGTCGCCAGGATGTCGATGTCGGCAAGCACGAGGCGCGGCTGGTGGAAGGCGCCGATCAAATTCTTGCCATGCGGCGAGTTCACGCCCGTCTTGCCGCCGACCGAGCTGTCGACCTGCGCGAGCAGCGTGGTCGGAACCTGCACGAAGCCCACGCCCCGGCGCAGGATCGCGGCGGCAAAGCCCGCGAGATCGCCGATCACCCCGCCACCGAGCGCCACGACAATGTCGCCGCGCTCGATCCGGCGTTCGAGCAGCCATTCGACCGTGCGTTCCAGATGCGGCCAGGATTTCGTCGCCTCGCCCGGCGGCAGGGTCAGGCAGTCGGCGGAAATCCCCTCTTTTTCCAATCCCTTGTGCAGCATGTCCCAATGCAGCGACGCAACCGTTTCATCGCTGATCACGGCGAGTTTCGGGCGCCGCAGCAGCGGCGCGATACGCGCGCCGGCCTCTGCCAGCAGCCCCGGCCCGATCACCACGTCATAGGCCCGTGCGCCCAGCGGCACGTTCACCGTCTCGATCATGTCGCCTCCCCCAAAATGTCGCCGCGCCCGGCAAGCGCTTCCTCGACCTGCCGGGCCATGTCGTCGATCGTGTACTCGTGACGCGCCTCGGCCCGAAGATCCGCCAGCGCATAGAGCGGCACGCGCGCCTCATACAGCGCGCGCAGCGTCTCGCGTGGATGAGCTGTGCGCAGCAAAGGCCTGGTATTCTTGCCTTTTACCCGAGACCAAAGCAGGTCGAGCGGCGCATCGAGCCACACGGAAAGCCCCTTGCGCGTGATCGTCTCGCGGTTGCGCGGCGCAAGAAACGCCCCGCCCCCCACCGACAGGACCGCCGGGTCCGCATCGAGCAGACGGTCGATCACCTCGCTTTCGCGATCGCGAAAGAAACTCTCTCCATCCCTTTGGAATATCTCGGAAATGCTCATGTTGGCCGCCTTCTCGATCTCGACATCCGAATCGAGAAACGGCACCCCGAGACGGCCCGCGAGCGCGCGCCCCACCGCGGTCTTGCCCGCGCCCATCATGCCGACGAGCACCACCGTCCTGTTCAGTTTCCGAGCCTTGCCAGCCGCCACGTTCGGCGCTCCCTTGCCTCTGCGGGACATTTTGCACTCAATGGCGTGATCTTGACGGAAATGCCAGCTATAAGTGGCTCAAATCACCCCGAGAGCAGAAGAGACGCCCCATGTTCCGTCTTATCAAATGGTTGTTCTACCTTGCAATTCTCGGGTTCATCGGGCTTGTCGGCTATGCCTATCTCGGCCCGTTCTTCGGCGTCGATTTTACCCCCGCGCAGTCCGAGACCCGACAGGAAATCATCCTTGAGGTCGAATAGCGCCCTCCTCGCCGCCCTGGTCTGGGCCGGGGCCTGGGCAGGCGGCGCGGCGGCGCAGGCCCCGCTTTCGGCCATCGACTGGCTGGAGGAGATGGACACCGTCGCGATCACGCCCGACGCCCCCGCCCAGGGGGACGCGCCGGGCGGCGCGGACCGGCCCGACGTCACGGTGACACCGCTGGGCGCGCCGCGCGCCGATTCCACCGGGCTGCTGCCGGGCACCACCACCGGGCTGCCGCGCACGCTCTGGGGGGTGAGCGCCACCGCCACCCTCGCAGGCTATCTCGAGCGGCTGCCCGAGCGCCCGCTGCCCGCGATTCAGGCGCTCTATTACACCCTGCTGCTGGCCGAGGCCGATGCGCCCCCCGACAGCAGCGACGCCGCGCCGTTCCTGCGCGCGCGGCTGGCCGCGCTGCGCCGCTTCGGCGCGGTCGAACCGGCGCTGGCGCTGGTCGAGCGCGCGGGCGGCGCGCGGCCCGCGCTCTTCGATGCGTGGTTCGATCTCGCGCTGCTCGACGGGCGCGAGGACCCGGCCTGCGCCGCGCTCGCGGCGGCCCCGCATATCGGCAGCGACCTGCGCGCGCGCGTCTACTGCCTCGCCCGCACCGGCAATTGGGAGACGGCGGCGCTGATCCTGCACGCGGCCGAGGCAAGCGGTGCGATTTCGCCAAGCGACGTCACGCTGCTCGCGCTCTATCTCGAACCCGAACTGATCGAGGACGTTCCGCCGCCCGCCCCGCCGCAAGACATGACGCCGCTGCGCTTCCGGCTGTTCGAATCGATCGGCGCGCCGCTGGGCACGCGCGATCTGCCACGCGCCTACGCGATGGCCGACCTGCGCGGCACGGCGGGCTGGAAGGCCGAGATCGTCGCCGCCGAACGCCTCGCGCAGACCGGCGCGGTCGCCGCCTCGCGGCTCTTCGGGCTCTATACCGCGCGCAGACCCGCCGCCTCGGGCGGGGTCTGGGACCGCGTCGCGGCGGTGCAGGCGCTCGACCGTGCGCTCGCGCCCGGTGCCGATCCCGGAGCGCTGGCCGAGGCGCTGCCCGCCGCGTGGGACAGCGCCCGCGCGGTCGGGCTCGAGACGGTTCTGTCGGAAATCTTCGCCGAGCGCCTGCTCGCCCTGCCCGCCCTGCCGGAGCCGCTCGTCCCCCGCGCCGCCGAGATGGTGCTGCTCTCGCCGCTCCACGCCCGCGTGACGGAAATCGCCCCGCCAACGGGCCCGCGCCTGCGCCTGCTCGCCGGGATCGCCGCGGGCACGCCGCAACAGGCGGATGCCGAGACGCGGCTGCAATCCGCGATCGTCGCGGGCTTCGCCGCGACCGGTGCCGCGCCCGAGCACCAGGCGCTGATCGCGGGCAACCGCCTCGGCGAGGCGATCCTCGCCGCCGCCGCATTGCTCGATGACGGGGACGGGCGGGCCGCCCCGTCGGCGGTGCGCGCGGGCATCGCGACGCTGCGCGCCGCCGGGCTCGAGGAAACCGCCCGCCGCGCCGCCCTGCAGATCGTCCTGCTCGGGCCGGACCGATGAGCGAGGCCAGCCGCCGCATCGAGACCTTTCTCGAAGCGCAGGCCGCCGAAGCGGGGGCGGCCTCCAACACGCTTATGGCCTATGGCCGCGACCTGCACGCCTATGCCGCCTGGCTCGCGGAGCGCCGCGGCCCCGATCTGCTGCGGGCCTCGCAAGCCGATGTCGAAGCCTATCTCGTCGCCTGCGATGCCGAGGGGCTGGCGCGCGCCACCCGCGCCCGGCGGCTGTCGTCGATCCGGCAGTTCTACCGCTTCGCCGTAGACGAGGGCTGGCGAACCGACAATCCGGCCATCCGGCTGCGCGGGCCCGGGCGCAGCGCGGCGCTGCCGCGCACGCTGTCGCAGGACCAGGTCGCGCGCCTGCTCGAGGCCGCGGGCGAGGTCGGGCGCGGCGCGCCCGAGCGGGTGCGCAATGCCGCGCTGCTGTCGCTGCTCTATGCCACCGGGATGCGGGTGAGCGAACTGGTGGCGCTGCCCCTCGCCGCCGCGCAGGGCGATCCCGAAATGCTGCTGGTGCGCGGCAAGGGCGGAAAGGAGCGCCTCGTGCCCCTGTCGCCGCCTGCGCGCGCGGCACTCGCCGCGTGGCTCGCCACCCGCGCGCAGGACCGGCGGCGCGCCGCCTCGCCCTGGCTCTTTCCCTCAGCCGGGCGCGCCGGGCACCTGACGCGGCACCGCTTCTACGGGCTGGTCAAGCAGATCGCGCTCCATGCCGGGATCGAGCCCGATCTCGTCACCCCCCACAGGCTGCGCCATGCCTTTGCCACGCATCTGCTGGCGGGCGGGGCCGACCTGCGGGTGATCCAGACCCTCCTGGGCCATGCCGATCTCGCCACGACCGAGATCTACACCCATGTGCACGACGCGGGGCTGCGCGCGCTGGTCGAGGAGCATCACCCGCTCGCCGCCTCCGCCCGCCGCAAATCCGACGCCGAGGGCTGAGCGCGCGCTTGCGCCGCCTTGAACGCGCGGCACCGAACCCCCATAACCCAGCGAAACCAACCCGAGGATAAAGACCGATGGACTCCCTGCCCGCAACGCTCGACGCGACCTTCTGGATCACCGCAGTGTCGATCCTCGGCCTGCTGGTGCTCTCGGGCTTCTTCTCGGGCAGCGAGACGGCGCTGACCGCCGCCTCGCGCGGCAAGCTGCGCGTTCAGGCGGAAAAGGGCTCGCGCGGGGCCGAAACCGCGCTCCGGATCACCGAGGACAACGAGCGCCTGATCGGCTCGGTGCTGCTTGGCAACAATCTCGTCAACATCCTCGCCGCCTCGCTGGCCACGGCGCTCTTTACCCGCCTGCTGGGCGAGAGCGGCGTGGCGCTGGCGACGCTGGTGATGACGCTGCTGGTGCTGATCTTTGCCGAAGTGCTGCCCAAGACCTACGCCATCACCAATGCCGAGAAGGCGGCCTCGCGGACCGCGCCGGTGATCGTCTGGGTGGTGCGCATCTTCGATCCGGTGGTGTCGGCGGTGCGCTGGCTTGTGCGGCTGATCCTGCGCTGCGTCGGCGTGCAGACCGACCCCGACAGCCATATCCTCGCGGTGCGCGAGGAGATCGCGGGCGCGCTCTGGCTGGGGCAATCCGAAGGCGTGGTCGAAAAGGAGGACCGCGACCGCATCCTCGGCGCGCTCGACCTGAGCGACCGCGCCGTCGAGGAGGTGATGATCCACCGCTCGCGCATCCAGATGCTCGACGTGGAGGCCCCGCCGCAGGAAATCCTCGCGCAATGCCTCGCCAGCAACCACACGCGCCTGCCGCTCTACGAGGGCGACCCCGACAACATCGTCGGCATCGTGCATGCCAAGGACCTGCTGCGCGCGATCCACCAGCTTGCCGTCGCGGGCGGGCCCGGCGCGGCCGAGCTCGACAGCTTCGACGTGCGCACCATCGCCCGCGAGCCCTATTTCGTACCCGAGACCACCACGCTCGACGAGCAGATGCGCCAGTTCCTGCGGATGCGCAGCCATTTCGCGCTGGTCGTCGACGAATACGGCGCGCTGCAGGGGCTGATCACGCTGGAGGACATCCTCGAGGAGATCGTCGGCGAGATCGTCGACGAGTTCGACGCCGAGGCGGACCATCCGCTGCGCCGCGCGAGCGACGGCGATTACATCGTCGACGGGGCCATGACGATCCGCGATCTCAACCGCGCGACCGACTGGGCGCTGCCCGACGACGCCGCCAATACCGTCGCGGGGCTGGTGATCCACGAGGCGCAGAGCATCCCCACCGTGGACCAGGTGTTCAGCTTCCACGGCTTCCGCTTCCAGGTGATGGCGCGCAAGGACAACCGCATCACGCGGCTCAAGATCCGCAAGCTGTGATGGGCCTTCGGGGCTGGAGCGGACGTTCAGCCCCTGACCCCCGCGCGGAAGCAAGGCGTGCTTGCACGCCGCCGCGCGAGCGCCCGGCCGCCCCCAAGGGCGGGCGCTTTTTCAACGGTGCGCACCCGCGTGAGCATTGAAGTATCTGGGACCATAAAGCGCGCCGCACACCCGTTTCAGCGCCCACCCGCGGTCGGACGCCCGCACGGCTCATCGCCAAAGTGGCAACGACCGCTCAAGGCCAACACCGCCCGCCTCACGCCGCCGCCGGAAACACGAAACAGCGGTCGCGCCGGATCATCAGCCAGAGCGGCTTGCCCGGCTTGGGCAGGAAGACATTGGGCACGCTCGCCTTGATCAGCGAGCCGTCGTGGTCCATCCGGAACTCCACCAGGCTTTCCGACCCCATGAACCGCGCCCGCGTCACCACGCCGCGCGCGGGCGTGCCGTCCTGCGGGGTGGGATTGGGCCCGCGCCCGTTCCGGTCGAAATCGATCTTGATGTGCTGGGGGCGGATCACGATCTCCACCGCCTGCCCGTCGGGCACACCGGGGGCGAGGAACTGGCCGAAGGGCGTCTCGGTCAGCGCGCCGCGCACGATGCCCCGGATCACGTTGATCTCCGAGAAGAACGCCATCGCGCTGCGATCGGCCGGCGCGTTGTAGACATTGTAGGGCGCGCCCTGCTGCACGATCCGCCCGTCGCGCATCAGCGCGATCTGATCGGCCATGCGCATCGCCTCCTCGGGCTCGTGCGTGACCAGCAGGACGGCGGTATCCTCCTCGCGCAGGATGTCGAGCGTCTCGTCGCGGATGCCGTCGCGCAAGCGGTTGTCGAGGCCGGAAAACGGCTCGTCCATCAGCATGATCCGCGGGCGCGGGGCGAGCGCGCGCGCCAGCGCGACGCGCTGCTGTTCGCCGCCCGACAGCTGGTGCGGATAGGCGTCCACATGATGCGCGAGATGCACCCGCTCCAGCAGTTCCAGCACCCGCGCGCGCCGCGCCGCCTTGGGCCCGTCGAGACCGAAGGCCACGTTCTCGGCCACGCTCAGATGAGGAAACAGCGCGAAATCCTGGAACATGAGGCCGATCCGCCGCCGCTCGGGCGGCAGCCGGAAGATCGTGTCGCACACGAGGCTGCCGTCGACATGGATCTCGCCCGAATCCTGCATCTCGACACCGGCGATCATCCGCAGCGTGGTGGATTTGCCGCAGCCCGATGGGCCCAGCAGGCACATCACCTGCCCCGGCATAACCCGAAGCGAGACGTCATCCACCACCAGCCGCCCGTCATAGCGCCGGGTGATGTTCCTGATTTCCAGACGGGGGGGTTGAGCCTGCACCGCTGCCTCTCGCCAACTCTCCGACCGATTTCGTCGGCCTTTGACCGCTGCCAATAGCAACCCCACCCCCCCCATGCAAGCGCCGCCGCCCCGCGCCGTTGACAGGGGCGGGGTGGCATGGTTCTGTTGCGGCGCATTTCAGACCGGAGTTTGCCCCATGCGATTTGTCACCGGTGCCGTTCTGGCGCTCTGTCTCGCCCTTCCCGCCCATGCCCAATCCGACCGCGAGGCGCGTCTCGCCGTCGCACGCGACTATGTCGAGGCCAGCATGGCCGACATGGACATCCAGGAGTTCATCCGCCAGCTCTGGCAGCCGATGGTGCAGCAGATGGCCAACACCCGGCAGGCGCTCTCGCCCGCGCAGGTGGACGAGATCGAGACGCTCTTTTCCGAAGAACTGACCGGCCCGCTGACCGAGGTGATGCGCCGCCAGGACGAGGTTCTCGCGGATCTGCTGACCCTCGAGGAACTGGTCGCGCTGCGCGATTTCTACACGTCCGAGCATGGCGGCGCGGTGATGCGCAAGATGCCGCAACTGGCCCAGGCACAGCAACCGATGATCACGGCCGTGTTGCAGGACGCGATGCCGCGCATGATGCCCAGGATCGAGGCGATCACCACGCGCGCGCCCGGAGGAGACTGAGCGAGGCGTCGCGCGGGGCCGGATCGGGGCACCGGGCGCGTGCCCGGCCCCTCCATGCGCCACCGCGCATCCCAAGGCTGCCGCGCGGCACCGCCCCCCCGCGACGGTTGATCCATGTCAAGGCAGGCCTGGTCAGGCGAATATATATTCTAAATATGGAATATAACGGGAGACACACCATGACCACCCTGTCCCACCCCTGCCGCCGGAGCGCGATGGCGCTGTTGATCGCCGGGATCTCGGCTGCGCCGCTCGGGCTGGCGGCCGCCCCGCTCGACCTGGTAGCCCCGGTCGCCGGTGACAGCCTGCCGGAGAGCAAGCGCACCGCGCCCGGGCTCTACATCACCGCCGCCGAGGCGGGCGCGGTGCTCGAGCGCAATGCCAACGTGGCGCTGATCGACGTGCGCACGCCCTCCGAGACGATGCTGATCGGCTACCCGACCCCGGCTGCGGCCAACATCCCCTCGAAATTCGTCGACCCCGAGCTTGGCTTCAACGCCAAGAAGGGCGTCTACAAGATGATCGACAACCCCGCCTTCGTGGACGAGATGAAGGCGTGGCTGGCCAGCGACGCGGCGCAGGGCATCGACACGCTGCTGGTGATGTGCCGCTCGGGCTCGCGCAGCGCCGATGCGATCGGGCGGCTCGTCGATGCGGGGCTCGACGTGACGCTCTACAACGTCGTGGACGGGTTCGAGGGCGACAAGAACGACGACGGCGTGCGCGCCGTCAACGGCTGGCGCAACGCGGGCCTGCCCTGGACCTACAAGGTCCGCGAGGGCCTTTGGCCGGGCCATAACTGAGCGCTTGCCGCGCGCGCGGCGCTGGGGCATGAGGCGGGCATGGCCCGCCTCATCCTGTTCAACAAGCCCCACGGGGTGCTGTCGCAATTCACCGATGTCGGCACGGCGGGCAGCCCGCGCGCGACGCTCTCGGATCATATCGACCTGCCCGGTGTCTATCCGGCGGGGCGGCTGGATCGCGACAGCGAGGGGCTGCTGTTGCTGACCGATGATGGAAAGCTTCAACACCGGATCGCAAACCCCCGCCAAAAAATGGAAAAAACCTATCTCGTGCAGGTCGAGCGGGTGCCGGATGACGCCGCCCTCGGGGCGCTGCGACAGGGTGTGGTGCTGGGTGACGGGCCGACACGGCCCGCGCGCGTGCGCCGCATCGGCCCCCCGGACCTGTGGCCGCGCGATCCGCCGGTGCGCTACCGCAAATCGGTGCCCGATTGCTGGCTGGAGATCACCATCACCGAGGGGCGCAACCGGCAGGTGCGGCGCATGACCGCGCATGTCGGCCACCCGACGCTACGACTGGTGCGCTGGCGCATCGGCGGCTGGACGGTGGACGGAATCGCGCCCGGGGCGTGGCGCGAACTCCGCGTCTGAGCGGTCACTCTCCTGCGGGAGCGTCGGCCTCTTCGGCTGCGCCTTCGGGCGGCTGCCCCTGCCGCAGCACCGCCGAGACCGGCACCAGCGCGACGCTCGCGGCGCGGTCCTGCAGGCCCCAGAGCAGCAGCCCGCTGATCGTGTCGGCGCGCAGGCGGCCCAGCATGATCACGCCCTCCTCGCGGCTGCCCGCGCGCATCGCGCCCTGGTCGAGAAAGCGGCGCACCGCCGCGGCGTTCTGCCCCTCGGCATCGAAATCGCGGAACAGCGTCGCCGCGGGCACCCCCTCGCGCGCGATCAGCTTGCGCGCGGTATCGAGCCCGTCGGGGCGCATCACCAGCCCGTGACCGCTCTCGAGCAGGATGGGTGCCAGCTGCGCGCTGGCCTCGCGGGTGGGCTGCAGCCCGCTGCCCGCGCCCTCGATCACCGCC
>CAJXKX010000055.1 GCA_913055965.1 uncultured Roseovarius sp. | reverse complement strand
CGGCGGTGCATTCGGCACCTCGATTCCGCGCATTGGTGCCAAGTCCTGAACGACCGCTCCAGACCAGGAGCGACAGCCCCGAGCCGGGCGCAGTTCCGTAGCGGTCGCATGCGCCGCACGGTCCCGCCTTTTGACACTGCCACAAGCCGGGCGCATAACGGGCGCGATTCCAACCTCTTGCACCGGAGACCCCGATGACCGAGCCGCTCTTCGACATTCCCGCCCCGCCCGTCGTGCCGATCGAGGGCGAGACGCGCGGCTTTCCGGTGCGGCGTATCTTCTGCGTCGGGCGCAACTATGCCGCCCATGCCGCCGAGATGGGCAACGAGGTGGATCGCGAGGCGCCGTTCTATTTCACCAAGTCGGCCCATGCGCTGTGCCTGTCGGGGGCGACCATCCCCTATCCGCCGGGCACCGGGGATTGCCATCACGAGATGGAATTCGTGGTGGCACTCGGGGCCGAGGCCTATCGGGTGAGCGAGGCGGATGCGATGGAGTCGGTCTGGGGCTATGGCTGCGGCATCGACCTGACGCGGCGCGACCTGCAGGGCGCGGCCAAGGAGAAGCGGCGTCCCTGGGACCTCGGCAAGGATTTCGAGAATGCGGCCATCATGGGGGCGCTGACGCCGAAGGGACGGTTTGGCGAGATCGGCGCGCAGGCGCTGCGCCTCACGGTGGGCGCGCGCGTGGCACAGGAGGCGCGGCTGTCGGACATGGTGTGGTCGGTGCCCGAGATCATCGCGCACCTGTCGCGCTTCTACCATCTTGCGCCCGGCGACCTGATCTATACCGGCACGCCCGCGGGCGTGGGCCCGGTGGGGCCGGGCGACCATATGCGGGGCGAGATCGAGGGGCTGGTGCCGGTCGAGGTGACGATTGGCGCGGGAGACTAGCCCCGTGGCGCTGGCGCAGGTTCCGGTAACGCTCTTCACCGTGGTGATGGGGCTTTGCGGCTTCACGCTCGCGCTCAGGGCGGGCGAGGCGGCGGCCGGGCTCACGCATGTGCTGTCCGGCGCGGCGCATCTGCTGACGCTGACGGTGTTCGCGGCGGTGGCGCTCGCCTATCTCGCCAAGGCGCTGCGCCACCCGCAGGCGGTAGCCGAGGAATGGCGGCACCCGGTGAGCCTCGCCTTCTTCCCGGCCATTTCGATCTCGCTGGTGCTGTTTTCTGTGGTGATGCTCGAGGTGGCACCGGGGATCGCGCGGGCGCTGTTTCTCGTCGCGGTGCCGCTGCAACTGGTGCTGACGCTGGCGGTGGTGTCGGGCTGGATCGGGTCGCGGTCGTTCCAGCACGGGCACCTGACGCCCGCGTGGTTCATCCCAGCCGTGGGCAACGTGATCGTGGCCATCGCCGGGGTGCCGCTGGGATATGTCGAGCTGGGCTGGTTCTTTGCCGCCACCGGGCTGATGTTCTGGGTGGTGATGCTGACGCTGGTGATGAACCGGCTGATCTTTCACGATCCGCTGCCCGAGCGGTTGCAGCCGACGCTGGTGATCCTCGTGGCGCCCCCGGCGGTGGGCTATCTCGCCTGGGTGGCGCTGGTGGGGGGCGTGGACCCGTTCGCGCGGGTGCTGCTCAATCTCGCCTATCTCTTCGTGCTGATCGTGGCGGTGCAGGCGCCCCGGCTTGCGGCGCTGCCCTTCTCGCTGTCGTTCTGGGCGCTGAGCTTTCCGGTGGCGGCGGCGGCGGTGGCGAGTTTCTCGCATGCCGCGCTGTTGGGGTCCGGCGGGCACGCGGTGATCGGATTCGCGCTGCTGACGGTGCTGGTGGCGGTGATCGCGGGGCTCTTGTGGCGCACCGGGCAGGCGCTGCTGCGCGGCGAATTGCTCGGGGGGTAGGAGCGGGCGTCGGGACGCGCCCCTCACCCCGGCAGCCCCGCCGTCGCCATCAGCCGCTCGGCCTCCTCGGCCAGAAGCCGCTCTTGCGCAGTGCCCGCCACCGGCACGCGGCCCGCCTCGAGAAAGAGCGGCGCGGCGAGCGGCGAGACCCGGGGCAGGCGGTTGAGCGTGATACGGCCGCGGGTGCGCGCCAGCATCTCCTCGATGCGGGCGAAATCGACGAGGCCGCGCATCGCCTCGGCGCGGGTGATCTGCAAGAGGAGGTGGCCGGGGTCGTATTTCACCAGCGTGTCGTAAAGGATATCCGACGACATGGTGGCCTGCCGTCCGTTCTTGCGCGCACCGGGCGCGTTGCGCTGGATCAGCCCCGCGATGGTGGCCGAGGCGCGAAACGTGCGCTTCATCACCGCGTTGGACATCAGCCACTGCTCCAGCCCGGCGCGCAGCGCCTCGGGCGCGAGCAGCGCCTCGGCATCGGCGAGCGGCTCCAGCCCCCAGATGAGCGTGGCGTAATCGGTGGCGACAAAGCCCATGGGCGCGAGCCCCTCCTCCTCCATCCGCTTGGTCACCAGAAGGCCCAGCGTCTGCTGCGCGTTGCGGCCCGCGAAGCCGTAGAGGCACGCATGCTCGCGCCCCTCGTGCGGGAAGCTCTCGATCAGCAGCCGGTCGCGGGCGGGCATCCGCGACATCTCGCGTTGCAGGTGCAGCCAGTCGCGCACGCGGGCGGGCAGGCCGGGCCAGTCGGGTTGTGCGAGGATGGCGAGGATGCGGTCCGACAGCTGCGTCGAGGTGGCGAACTTGGTGCCCATGAAGGTGGCGATCTTCGGCGTGCGGCCGGGATCGCGGCTCACCTCGACCACCATCTCGCGCAAGCTCTCGAAGCGCACCACTTGCCCGCCCATCAGGAACGTGTCGCCCGGGGTGAGCGTCGCGGCAAAGCCTTCCTCGATCTCACCCAGCGGCGCGCCGCCGCGCGCGCGTTTCATCCGCACCTTGAGCGTGTCGGTATCCTGGATCGTGCCGATATTCATGCGGATAAGCCGCGCGCTGCGCGAGTCGCGCAACTGCCACAGCCCGTCGGGGCGCTGTTGCAGCCGCTGCCAGCGGTCATAGGCCCGCAGCGCGTAGCCCCCGGTGGCGCAGAAATCGAGGCAGGCGTCGAATTCGGGCCGCGTGAGCGTGGCGTAGGGGCCCGCGCCGCGCATCTCGTCGTAGAGTTGTCCTGCGTCGAACGGCCCGGCGCAGGCGGCGATCAGGATGTGCTGGCACAGCACGTCGCGCGGGCCGTCCCCGCGCGGCGCGCCGTCGAGGTCGTGGGCGCGCACCGCCTCGAGCGCGGCACGGCATTCCACCACCTCGAAGCGGTTGGCGGGCACAAGCAAGGCCTTTGACGGCGCGTTGTAGCGGTGGTTGGCCCGCCCGATCCGCTGCACCAGGCGCTTGACGTTCTTGGGCGCGCCGATCTGGATCACGAGATCCACATCACCCCAGTCGAGCCCCAGATCGAGGCTGCCGGTGCAGACGATGGCGCGCAGATCGCCGCGCACCATCGCCGCTTCGACGCGTTCGCGCTGGGTGCGGTCGAGGCTGCCGTGATGGATCGCGATGGGCAGAGCGTCCTCGTTGGCGAGCCACAGGTTGCGAAAGAAGATTTCCGCCTGCGCGCGGGTGTTGTGAAAGATCAGCGTAGTGCGATGCGCGCGGACCTGTTCCAGCACCTCGGGGATGGCGTGGGCCGCGCCGCCCCCGGCCCAGGGCGGGGGGGCGCCCGTCTCCAGCATGGCGATATGCGGGTCGGGGCCGGGATCGGCGTGCAGGATTTCGCAAGGCTGTCCCGCGCGGCCCAGGAAACGGGCGAGCGCGGGCGGGTCCTCGACCGTGGCAGACAGGCCGACGCGGCGCAGGTCCGGGCAGAGCGCCTGCAGGCGCGCCAGCGCCAGCATCAGCTGATCGCCGCGCTTCGATTCGGCCAGCGCATGGATCTCATCGACGACGACCCGTTTCAGCCCGGCAAAGAGGCGCGGCGCGTCCTGGTAGGAGATCATCAGCGCCAGGCTCTCGGGCGTGGTCAGCAGGATATGCGGCGGGTCGGCGCGCTGGCGTCGCTTGACATGGGCCGAGGTGTCGCCGGTGCGGTCCTCGACGCGGACGGGCAGGCCCATCTCGGTCACGGGCCCGGTGAGGTTGCGCCTTATATCGGTGGCGAGCGCCTTCAATGGCGAGACATAGAGCGTGTGCAGCCCGGCGTGATTGCCCGCCGCCAGATCGGCCAGCGTCGGCAGGAAGCCCGCCAGCGTCTTGCCCCCGCCGGTGGGCGCGATCAGGAGCGTGGCGGGATCATTCGCACGGTCGAGCATGGCCTGCTGATGCGGGTGCATCCGCCAGCCGCGGGCGGCGAACCAGTGGTCGATGGGGGCAGGCAGCGCAGTCATGCGCGGCAAGCTAGGCGGGGCGCGCGCGAAAGCAAAGGGGCGCGATGCCGGCGCGCTCCCGCGCGCCCGTCAGTGCTGGATTTCCTCCTCCCGCACGAACATGTTGGCCCAGGCGCGGTCGATCAGGTCGGGGGTCATCTGGTAGGGAATGCCCTCGAATTCGCAGATCGCGATCATCTGGTCGATCAGGAACACCGGCTGGTAATTGGCGTAGACGCTGTTGATCGTGGGGTATTTCTCCTTGATCAGGTGAATGAGCGCCGCCTCGTCGAGCGGCATGCCCTTCTTGCGGGCCACCATCGAGAAGATCTTGAGAAAATCGGCCTGGCTGGGGCCGTCGATCTTTATCTTGAAGAAGATGCGCCGCAGCGCCGCCTTGTCGAAAATCTCGTTGGGGTGGAAGTTGGTGGAGAAGATCACCAGCGTGTCGAAGGGCACCTCGAATTTCTCGCCCGATTGCAGGGCGAGGATATCCTTCGATTCCTCCAGCGGCACGATCCAGCGGTTGACGAGGCTTTGCGGCGGCTCCTTCTGGCGGCCGAGGTCGTCGACGATGAAGATGCCGCCGGTCGATTTCAGTTGCAGCGGGGCCTGATAGGTGCGCGCCACGGGGTTGTAGACCAGGTCGAGCATGTCGAGGCTGAGTTCGCCGCCGGTGATCACCGTGGGCCGTTCGCAGCGCACGTAGCGCGTGTCGAAGCTGCGCCGCCGCCGCAGGCTGGTTGGGTCGTCGGTCTCGGTCTCGGCGGCGGAATGCACGATCGGGTCGTAGACGGTGATGACCTGCCCCGCGTATTCAATGGCGCGGGGCACGTAGATCTTGTCTCCCATCGCGTCGCGGATGCCGTTGGAGATCGACGATTTGCCGTTGCCGGGCGGGCCGTACATCAGGATCGAGCGCCCCGCGCTCACCGCCGGTCCGAGATGATCGAGCAGTGCGGGCGGCAGCACCAGGTGGCCCATGGCCGAGGTGAGCTGATCGCGCGTGATCTGGATGTTGCGGATCGACTGCCGCCGGACCTGCTCGGCATAGACGTCGAGCGGCACCGGCATGGCCCCGAAATATTCCGACTGGCTGAGCGCGTCGAGCGCGCGGGTCTTGCCCGCGTCGGTCAGCTGAAACCCCATCTCGCCGCCGGAATTGGCGTGCAGCGTGCCGGTCGCCTCGATCAGCCGCTGGCTGCGCGACAGGTCCACCAGTTCCTGCGTGACGGCGCGCGGCAGGCAGATCGCCTCGGCGATGGCGCTGACCAGGTCGAGGTTCTTGCGGAACATCGTCTTGAGCAGGATGTCGCGCATCATCACCACCGGCAGGCGCATCTCCTCGATGCGGATGGGGGGCGGCGGCGGCTGCACCCCGGTTGCGGCTTGCATGTTCATGGCGCGGCATGCCCCCTCGATACCCGTAAGACGGGAGCATCATGGCCGCGGACTGTGCGGAAATTGTGGCTCGCGGCGGGCGGCGATGGGGCGCGGGCGCTCAGGTCCCGAGGGCCGCAGCCAGCCCGAGGTAGAGCGCCAGCGTCGGCCCCAGCGCAAGCCCGAGGGGAAACCGGCGCCCCGCGCTCCAGCTGGCCCAATCGGGCGCGAGCCTGCGTAGCGGGCTGATCCGCGCGAGCCGGTGGGTGACGAAGGCCGCGAGCAGGACCGCCGCGAGCAAAAGCATGACCGTCGCCGCATCGCCCAGCCCCACGAAGGGGGCGGCGGCGGCGATGAACTTGGCATCGCCCGCGCCCATCAGCCCGGCGGCGTTAGCGGCGATCCCGGCCAGCAGCAGGATGGCGAGATGGCTCAGCCGCCACAGGTAATCGGGCAGCGGCAGCACCGCGATCCCCACCGCGAGATAGACGCAGACCAGCGCGATCACCGCGCGGTTGGGGATCTTCATCGCGCGCAGGTCGCTCCACGCCACCCACAGGCAGATCGGCGATGCGAACACCAGAAACCAGAGCGCCGCGGTGGCGGGGGTGTCGAAACCCATGAGCCGTCTCAGCCCGCGCCGGTCTCGAGCGCGCGCAGGCTGCGCACCGCCTCGTCGAAATGCTGCGGATGGGTCTCGACCGCCTCTTGCAGCAGGCCGCGCCCGATCGCCACATCCCCGCGTTTCACCGCCGCGAGGCCGAGCGTGTAGAGAAGCTGCGCGCGCTCCTCCTGCGTCACCGGCAGCACCGGCATCGCGTAATTGCCCTGTGCGCCGCGCGCGAGAACGAGGTTGTTCTTGGCGGTGAAGAGCCCCGGCTGCTGGCGCACCGCGTCGGCGAACAGGCGTTCGGCAGCCGCGGCATCGCCGCGCGTCAGCTTGGAATAGCCCCAGTTGTTCAGCACCGGGCCCGGTCTGGTGGTGAGCCCGACGGCGGTCTGGTAGAAACTGTCGGCCTTGTCCCAGTCCTTTTCGCTGTCGGCCACCATCGCCTCGAGCCGGTAGCGGTCATAGGTCTCGAAGGTGGGCGGAACGGTTTCGAGCACCTCGCCCGCGCGGGACCAGTCGTTGTTGCGGATAAGCGCATCCGCGAGCGACACGCGGTCGGCATCGGTGGCGTCGGGATGGGCCGTGACCCGCTCCCATGCGGCGACCGCTTCGGTGGCGCGTCCGGCGCGCACCAGCGACCGCGCCAGCCCGCGCATCAGGTCGATGCGCTGGGGATCATCGGCGGCGGCGCGCTGGAAATAGGCGACCGCCTCGTCGGGGTCGGAGGATTGCAGCATCACCTCGTTGAGGTTGGTCTCGTCGATGACGTTGATGTCGCGCAGCGCGCGATCGACCTCGTCATCTGCTGACGGCGCACAGGCGGACAGGGCAAGCGCCCCTGCCGCGCACAGGAAAACCCGCATGGAATGGCGCATTCTTGCGTCCTTATACTGCCTCGGCCTCGTCATGGCGTCTTGCGCAGGAGGTATTGGCCCCCGCCGCGCCGCACCACTTTGAATTCTTGTTCGACGCTCGCATCATAACCGGAATCCTGCGATTTTGCGAGAGCCAAACGCAGGTTGTCGCGGATCGCGTCGCTTGCGCCATTGTCGAGCGCATAGGCGCGGCGGAGCATCTGCTCGGCCTCCAGGAATTCGCCCCTCTCCACCAGCACCACGCCGAGATTGTTCCACATTTCCGGGGTGGCTTCGTCGCTCTCGGTGGCGCGGCGCAAGAGCCGCTCTGCGGTGCCGAGCCTGCCCAGCGCGAGGTTGGCGCTGCCGAGACCGGCGAGCACTTCGGCGGTGAGCCCGTGCTCGGCCCCGGCGCGGGTGTAGGCGCGGTGCGCGAGATCGTATTCGCCCGCATCCATCAGGCGGTGCCCGACGAGCAGCGGATCGACCGTCGCGGGCTGGCCCGGGTCCGCGCCGGGGGGGTAGGGGCCCGGTGGCGGGGCCGGGGCGCAGGATGCGAGCATCACGGCGATCGCCAGTCCCGCAGCCCTCCGCGCGCGCATCCTGTCCCTTTCCTCACTTGCCCAGGGTGAACAGCTTCATGATATCCAGAATCGACGGTCCGACGAGGATGATCAGCAATGGCGGCACTGTAAGCGTCATCGTGACCAGTGTCATCTGTGTGGGCAGCTTGTTGGCCTTTTCCTCGGCGCGCATGACCCGCTTGTCGCGCATCTCGCCCGCGTAGACGCGCAGCGCGTCGCCCACCGGGGTGCCGAAGGTCTGCGACTGGATCAGGGTTGTGACAAAGCTCGAGATGTCCTGCACGCCGCAGCGTTCGCCCATCTCGTTCAGCACCGAGGGCTTGTCGCGTCCGGCCTTCATCTGCAGCGCGACGATCTCGTATTCCTCGGACAGGGCCGGATAGGACGAGCGGATTTCCTTGGCGACGCGGATGATCGCCTGATCCATCGACTGCCCCGCCTCGACGCAGACGAGCATCATGTCGAGACTGTCGGGAAAGCCGTCCTGGATTTCCTCGTGGCGCTGCTGCTGACGCTTGGTGATCCAGTATTTCGGCAGCATGTAACCCACCAGCCCGGGGCCGAGTATATAGGCCATCGAGGTCTTCATGTCGGTCTCTTCGCCGGCCTTGAACAGCAGGAAATAGAGGATGCCGAGCACCAGCAGCCCCAGCGCCAGCCCCAGCTGCGCGGCGTGGTAGTAGCGCACCGCGTCGCGGTGGCGATAGCCCGCCTGCATCAGCTTGAGGCGGATTTCGCTCAGTTCCTTCTTGTCCTGCGGTTCGAGAAAGGTGGCGTATTTGTCGAGCTTCTTGTTCTGTCCCTTGGCGCGGAGCGTGTCCTTGCGCGGGCCCGCGCCGGCCTGCGTGCCGGGCTGGTACTGCTTGAGCTTGTCCAGCGGGTCGGGCTTGCGCTGCAGCATGAAGCCGAGCGTCACCATCATCAGCAGCACGCCGAAGCCGCCGATCGCGATGATCGGGCCGAACGGACCGAGGCTGTCGGTCATCGAGGTCAGGAGTGCGGGCAAGGGCATGGCGGACCTTTCAGACCTTGATGTTCACGAGGGCGCGCATGACGATGATGTTGAGCACCAGGAACACCCCCACGATCAGCACCGCCGGGATGAACCACGGGTGCTCCATCGCCTCGTCGTAATAGTCGGGCTTGATCATCTGGATGGCGAAGATCGCGAAGAGCGGAAAGCCCGAGAGGAACTTGCCCGACCATTGCGCCTCGGCGGTGATCGCCTTGACGCGGCGAAACAGGCGAAAGCGCGCGCGGATCACCTTGGCGAGCCCGGCGAGAATCTCGGCGAGGTTGCCGCCCGCCTGCTGATGGATCGTCACCGCCACCGCGAGAAAGCGCAGGTCCTGCATGTCGAGCCGCTCGGCCATGTCCTTGAGCGCCTCGCCGATGTCGCGGCCATAGGTGGCCTCGTCCGCGATCACGCCGAATTCGGTGGCCAGCGGGTCGGCGACCTCGTTGGCGACGATGCCGATCGCCGACGAGAACGGATGGCCCACCCGCAGGCTGCGCACCATCAGCTCGATCCCGGCGGGCAGTTGTT
>CAJXKX010000054.1 GCA_913055965.1 uncultured Roseovarius sp. | reverse complement strand
AGGGCAGGAAGCCGTCCTGCTGCGCCCGGTTGAAGCGGTGGATCTCGTCCACGAAGAGCAGCGTGCCCCGCCCCTGCGCGCGCCGGTGGCGCGCCGCGTCAAACACGCGGCGCAACTCGGCCACGCCGCTGAAAATGGCGCTGATCTGCTCGAAATGCAGGTCGGTCTCGTGGGCCAGCAGCCGCGCGATGGTGGTCTTGCCCACGCCCGGCGGCCCCCACAGCACCAGCGAGGACAGGCTGCCCGCCGCCAGCATCGCGCCAAGCGCGCCCTCGGGGCCCAGCAGCGCCGCCTGCCCGATCACCTCCGACAGGGTGCGCGGGCGCAGCCGGTCGGCCAGCGGGCGCGGCGCGCCGGCGGGCGGCGCGTCTTCGGAGGGACTGTCAAAGAGGTCCGCCACGGTCAGATCCTGATCCGCAGGGTCAGACGGCGCCCGTCGCGCACCACCCCCAGCACCAGCACGCGCCCGGCCGCGCGCAGCGCGGCGGCGGCGGTGGCGGTATCGGGCGTCTCGCGGCCATCGACCTCGCGCAGGATATCGCCCGGGCGCAAGCCCGCACGCGCGCCATAAGGCCCCGGCTCCGCGATCAGCACCCCCGCAGCCCCCAGCGGCAGGCCGAATTCCTCGATCACGGCGGGGTTCACCGTCACCAGCCCCAGCCCCGGCAGCGCCGCCCGCTGTCCGGTCACGCGGGGATCGCGGGGCGGGGTCTCGGGCGCGGCGATGAGCGTCACGGCGATCTGCCCGGCCTGCCCCTCGCGGACCCGCGTGAGCCGCGCCTCGGCCCCGATCCCCGCCAGCGACAGACGATAGACCATCTCGGCGGGACTGTTGACCGGTGCGCCATCGACGGCCACCACCACGTCTCCGGGGGCAAGCTTCCCGGCAAAGGCGCTCGCGGGATGCACATCCGAGATCACCAGCCCCTCGGGCCGGTCGAGCCCCAGCCCCTCGGCCATGTCCGGCGTCACGACCTGCCCCGCCAGCCCCGCCCAGGGCCGCGCGAACTCGGAATTGCCCGCCCGCGCCTGCGCCACGAACTGCGCCACCAGATCGGAAGGGATGGCAAAGCCGATCCCGTTCGAGCCGCCCGAGCGCGACAGGATCGCGGTGTTGATGCCGATGAGGTGCCCGTTGACATCCACCAGTGCGCCGCCGGAATTGCCGGGGTTGATCGGCGCGTCCGTCTGGATGAAATAGCCCCGCGCCGATCCCATCGCCGTGCCCGACCGCGCCAGCCCCGACA
This sequence comes from uncultured Roseovarius sp., assembly GCA_913055965.1. Classification (GTDB taxonomy): domain Bacteria; phylum Pseudomonadota; class Alphaproteobacteria; order Rhodobacterales; family Rhodobacteraceae; genus Roseovarius. The sequence goes on along the minus strand of CAJXKX010000054.1, from coordinate 8,001 downwards.
CGATCCCGCTCGACACCGTCTGGCCCACGCCGAACGGGTTGCCGATGGCCAGCACCAACTCGCCCACCTCGACGCTGTCGCTGTCGCGCAAATCCAGCGCCGGCAGCGCGGGCGCGTCCTCGACCTGAAGAATCGCCAGGTCCGATTCCTCGTCGCCCAGCAGCACGCGCGCGGCATATTCACGGCGGTCGTTGAGCACGACACGAATATCGGTGGCCTCGCCCACCACGTGGTAATTCGAGACCACGATTCCGTCCGGCGAAAGGATCACGCCAGAGCCCAGCGAATTCTGCACGCGGGGCCGCGCGGAGCCGAACTCGCGAAAGAACCGCTCGAAGAACGGATCGCCCCGAAACGGGCTGCGGCGGCTCTCGACCACGCGGCTGGCATAGATGTTGACCACCGCGGGCGCGGCCTCGCGCACCACGGGGACGAATCCGGTGGCGATCTCGGCGGCGCTGTGCGGCACGCGCATTTGCGCCGCGGCAGGCGCGGCGAGGACGGCGAGGGCAAAGCACAGGAGGCGGAACACGGGCGGACGCGGCCTTTCCGTTATCAGACAGGATGCCCCGAGATAGGCGGGCCAGCGGCCACAATGCAAGGCTCGTGGCCTTCTTCCTGGTCCAAATACCCACGTCCCACAGACGCAAAACCCCCGCCGGTGAGGGCGGGGGCAGGTCCGTTTCGACGTATCGGAGGGGCTTAGTCCTCGGCCTCCTCGGCGGCGACGCGGGCACGGTCGGCCGCGCCCTTGGCGTCGGGGTCGCGCTCGACGAACTCGATGATCGCCATCGGCGCCATGTCGCCATAGCGGAAGCCCGCCTTCAGCACGCGGACATAGCCGCCCTGACGGTCCTTGTAGCGGGGACCCAGCACGTCGAAGAGCTTGGCCACATGGGCGTCCTGCTTGAGCTGCGCCGCGGCCTGGCGACGGGCGTGCAGATCGCCGCGCTTGCCCAGCGTGACGAGCTTTTCCACGATCCGGCGCAGTTCCTTGGCCTTGGGCAGGGTGGTCTTGATCTGCTCATGTTCGATGAGCGAGCCGGCCATGTTCGCCCACAGCGCCTTGCGGTGCTCGTGGGTGCGGTTCAGGCGGCGGTATCCTCTGGCGTGACGCATTTCCTATCTCCTTCGCGTTTTGCTTTGTCCGGCGGTCTGATGCGTGTCAGCCGCTCTCCTTGGGGCGGGATTGCCCGGTTGGCAGGGAACCGATTTCTTGAAAAGAAATCGGAACGGAAACTTTTGAAGTTTCCGTTCCCTTGTCTCAGAAGGCGTCCTCGAATTTCTTTGCGAGGTCCTCGATATCGTCGGGCGGCCAGTCCTCGACATCCATGCCGAGGTGCAGGCCCATGCCCGAGAGCACTTCCTTGATCTCGTTGAGCGACTTGCGGCCGAAATTCGGCGTGCGCAGCATCTCGGCCTCGGTCTTCTGGATGAGATCGCCGATATAGACGATGTTGTCGTTCTTGAGGCAGTTGGCCGAGCGCACGCTCAGTTCGAGCTCGTCCACCTTCTTGAGCAGAAGCGGGTTGAACTCGAGCCCGTCGTCGTCGTCCTGGCGGCCCGCCGATTCCGGCTCGTCGAAATTCACGAAGATCGACAGCTGGTCCTGGATGATCCGCGCGGCATAGGCCACCGCGTCCTCGGGCGTGATCGCGCCGTCGGTCTCGATCTTCATGGTCAGCTTGTCATAGTCGAGCACCTGCCCCTCGCGGGTGGGCTGCACCTCGTAGCTGACCTTGGTGATCGGCGAATAGATGGCGTCGATCGGAATGAGGCCGATGGGCGCATCTTCGGGCTTGTTCTTGTCGGCGGCGACATAGCCCTTGCCGGTATTCACCGTCAGTTCCATGTAGAATTCCGCGCCCTCGTCGAGATGGCAGATGACGTGATCGCGGTTGAGGATCTCGATGCCCGCACTGTCGGAAATGTCTCCGGCAGTCACGACGCCCGGCCCCTTGGCATTGACCGTGAGCCGCTTGGGCCCCTCGACCTCCATCCGGATCGCGACACCCTTGAGGTTGAGCACGATATCGGTCACGTCCTCGCGCACACCGGCGACCGACGAGAACTCGTGCAGCACGTTGTCCATCTGAACGGCGGTGATCGCCGCGCCCTGCAGCGACGACAGCAGCACGCGCCGCAGCGCGTTGCCGAGCGTAAGGCCGAAGCCGCGCTCGAGAGGCTCGGCCACGACGACCGCCTGGCGCAGCGGATCGTTGCCCGGCTTGATCTCGAGCTGCGTCGGCTTGACCAGCTCGGCCCAATTCTTGTGGATCATGCATCCCTCCATTCCTGTCGCAGCCCCATGTCCGTTGGGCTGCGACGCCCGAGGTTTTCAAATGACGTGACGGACCGCGCACGGGGGCGCGGTCCGCTTGGATTCCGGTACGGTCAGACGCGGCGGCGCTTCGGCGGGCGGCAGCCGTTATGCGCGATCGGCGTCACGTCGCGGATCGAGGTGATGTTGAACCCCACCGCCGCGAGCGCGCGCAGCGCCGATTCGCGGCCCGAGCCGGGGCCCTGCACCTCGACCTCGAGCGTGCGCATGCCGTGTTCCTGCGCCTTCTTGCCCGCGTCCTCGGCGGCAAGCTGCGCGGCGTAGGGGGTCGATTTGCGCGAGCCCTTGAAGCCCATGGTGCCCGCGGACGACCATGCGATGGCATTGCCCTGAACGTCGGAGATCAGGATCTTGGTGTTGTTGAAGGACGAGTTCACATGCGCCACGCCGGTGGCGATGTTCTTGGAGACCTTCTTCTTCGTGCGTCTGGTATCGCGTGCCATATCTGCTGCCCTCCCTTATTTCTTCTTGCCGGCGATGGGTTTTGCCGGGCCCTTGCGGGTCCGGGCGTTGGTGTGGGTCCGCTGGCCGCGCACCGGCAGGTTGCGGCGGTGGCGCAGCCCGCGATAGCAGCCGAGATCCATCAGGCGCTTGATGTTCATCTGGGTCTCGCGGCGCAGGTCGCCCTCGACGGTGTAGTTGGCGTCGATATGCTCGCGCAGGGCCAGGGCTTCGGCGTCCGACAGCTCGTTGACGCGGCGGGCGGGATCGATGCCCGTCGCCTCGCAGATGGCCTTGGCAGAGGAATGCCCGATGCCGGTGATGTAGGTGAGGGCGATGGGCACCCGTTTGGATGTGGGGATGTTAACGCCGGCGATACGTGCCAAGTGTCTTTTCCTTTTCGTTGCGGTTCCGTAGCACCAGAACCTTTTTTCACAACGCAGGCCCGAGGCGTTTACCGCTTCGGGCCGCAGCTGAATTCGGGATGTCGATACCGCCGGGCCGCGCCGGACGGGAATCGCTCTCGCGCACGAGATAGCGCTGGTTATGGGGAAATGGCAGGGGCGTCAAGCCCCTTGGCCCGGCCAATTTCCGCCTAGCGGTCGAGCACCGCCCCGATGGCCGCGCGGACCTCCTCCATGCTGCCCAGACCGTCGACCGAGGCAAGCTGCCCCTTGGCATGATAATAGCCGATGAGCGGCGCGGTCTTCTTGTAGTATTCCATCAGCCGGTGGCGCACGCTCTCCTCGTTGTCGTCGGCGCGCACGGGCTTGCCGGCGGCGGCCGCCTCGGCGGCGCGGCCCACGATCCGCTTGACGAGCGTCTCGTCATCGACGCGCAGTTCCACCACCGCATCCAGCGTCTCGCCCTGCTCCTCCAGCAGGTCGGCCAGCGCATCGGCCTGCGCCAGGGTGCGCGGGAAGCCGTCGAAGATGAAGCCGCCGCGCTTGTCGCCCTGCAGCTTCTCGCGGATGAGGCCGATCACGATCTCGTCGGTCACGAGGTCGCCGCGCGCCATCACGTCGGCCACGATGCGGCCCATCTCGGTGCCGCTGTCCTTGGCCGCGCGCAGCATGTCGCCGGTGCTGAGCTGGATCATGTCGCGCCCCTCGACCAGCATCTGCGCCTGCGTGCCCTTGCCCGCGCCGGGCGGTCCCAGAAGAATGATGTTCATCGCCGTGCCCCTCCCTTGCGGCGGCCCTTCTTGCGGCCCTTGCCGCTCAGTTGGGATTTCTCGATCAGGCCCTCGTACTGATGGGCCAGGAGATGCGATTGCACCTGCTGGATCGTGTCCATCGTGACCGAGACCACGATCAGCACCGAGGTGCCGCCGAAGTAGAACGGGATCGCGAACTGCCCGCGCAGCACCTCGGGCAACAGGCAGACCGCGGTTAGGTAGACCGAGCCCAGCACGAGAATGCGGTTGAGCACGTATTCCAGGAATTCCTCGGTCCGCTTGCCCGGGCGGATGCCCGGCACGAAGCCGTTCTGGTTCTTGAGGTTCTCGGCCACGTCATCGGGCTTGAACGCCACGTTGAACGTGTAGAAATAGGTGAAGAAGATGATCATCGCCGCGAAGAACAGCAGGTAGAGCGGCTGTCCGGGGCCGAAATATGCCAGGATCGTGGACATCACCGGGCTGGTCTGGTTGCCCGAGAACGTGCCCACCGTCGCAGGCAGCAGCAGCAGCGACGAGGCGAAGATCGCCGGGATCACGCCCGCCGGGTTGACCTTGACCGGCAGGTGCGACGAGCCGCCGTCATAGACCTTCATCCCCACCTGCCTGCGCGGGTACTGGATGTGGATCTTGCGCAAGCTGCGCTCCATGAAAACGACGAAGGCGATCACCGCGACCACCATCACCATCACCCCGATGATGACCGCCGGGCTGATCGCGCCCGAGCGGCCCGAGGCGAAGAACTGCGCCAGCGCCGCCGGCACCTCGGCGATGATGCCCACGAAGATGATGAGCGAGATGCCGTTGCCCACGCCGCGCGCCGTGATCTGCTCGCCCAGCCACATCAGGAACATCGTGCCACCCACGAGCGTGATCATGCAGCTTGCGATGAAGAACAGCCCCGGATCGGTGACCATGTCGCCCGATTGCAGGCTGACCGCCAGGCCGTAGCTTTGCAGCGTGGCGAGGAACACCGTGCCATAGCGCGTGTACTGGTTGATCTTCTTGCGGCCCTGCTCGCCCTCTTTCTTGAGTTGCTGCAGCGAGGGCACCATCGCGGTCAGAAGCTGCACGATGATCGAGGCCGAGATATAGGGCATGATCCCGAGCGCGAAAATGCCCATCCGACCCAGCGCGCCGCCGGTGAACATCGACAGCATGCCGCCGATCGTCGCCTGCGCCCCCTCCATGAAGTCGCGCAGCGCCGCCCCGTCGATGCCCGGCACGGGAATGAACGTGCCCAGACGGTAGACGATCAGCAGCCCCAGCGTGAACAGGATGCGTTTGCGGAGGTCGGTGGCCTTGCCAAGCGCGGACCAGCTTGTGTTGGCGGCCATTTGCTCTGCTGCAGATACCATGCGCGGGTCTCTCTCATGTGCGAACGCCGCCAAAGCCGGTTTTCAGCTCAGGCGGCGTCATAGGAAAACCTGAGGTCTATGTAAGCGGGCACCGGCCCGCTCACAACCTCTTATTCGGCGGCTTGCGCCGTCGTGACCGTGAGGCTGCCCCCGGCCTTCTCCACCGCTTCGACCGCGGATTTCGACGCGCCCGACACGTGCAGGTCGAGCTTGGCCGTCACCTCGCCCTTGGCCAGCACGCGGACGCCGTCGCGCTTGCGGCGCAGCAGGCCCGAGGCCACGAGCACGTCCTCGGTCACGGGGGCGCTCGCGTCGATCTTGCCCGCCTCGACGAATTTCTGGATCAGGCCCAGGTTGACGACCGCGTAGGATTTACGGTTCGGCTTGGTAAAGCCGCGCTTGGGCAGGCGCTGGTAGAGCGGCATCTGGCCGCCCTCGTAGCCCTTGATCGCCACGCCCGAGCGGGATTTCTGGCCCTTGATGCCGCGTCCGCCCATCTTGCCCATACCCGAGCCGGGGCCGCGGCCGATGCGCTTCTTGCGCTTGGTCGCGCCGGGATTGTCGTGAAGTTCGTGCAGTTTCATTGTCGCTTCTCCTTGCCGGATGCGGCCCCCAGCGACGGGAGCGGCCGACCACGGCTTTGCAGGTTGATGAGGGCCCTCGGGCCACCGGGGGCGTATAGACGCAGGGCGCGCGGGGATCAAGGGCCGAGTTGCCGCGCGCCCCGCCCCCGGTCAGCCCACCGGCGGGTTGCGCCAGGAGCCGCGTGCAAAGGGGCGGACAAGCGCCCGGTCCACCAGGTCCAGCCGGTCCTGCCCGTAGAACGGATCGCCGCCGACGACATAGGTGGGCGAGCCGAAGACGTGGCGCGCGATCGCCTCCTCGGTATTGGCGCGGTGCAGCGCCTGCACCGGCGCCGAGCGCGCCGCCGACAGGATCGCGTCCGCATCCAGCCCGCAGCCCGCGATCAGCGGCGCGAGCGTGGCCGGGTCCGAGATATCGGCATCGTCGCGCCAATGCGCGCCGAGGATCGCATGGGCCAGCGCATCGGCCCCCTGCCCGGCATCCTGCGCCGCGATGATCGCACCGTTGGGCAGCTCAAGCGGCGCGTCATGATGGGTAGGGCGGTGCCGGATCACCGGCACGCCGCGATACTCGGCCCAATGCTCGATGTCGCGTCCGAAGAAATAATCCACGTGCGCCTGCGTGCGCGCGGCAAAGGGCAGCCCGCCCGCCGCCTCGATCACCGGCGACAGCTCGAACGGCTTGTGCAAGAGCCGCGCGCCGCGCGCCGCACAGATCTCCGCCAGCCGTGCCGAGCCGAGCCAGGCAAAGGCGGAATGGGCGGAATAGAAATACTCGATCGTCTGCATGGGGCCACGCTAGGCCGCCCGGCACAATGCCGCAAGCGCCGCGTCACGCTCTTCCTGGCCCGTCATCGTCCGGCCTGACCGGACGATCTCCCGGGCAACGAATCCTCGTGTCAAGCCCGGGGACGACAGAGAAAGGCATCGCACCTCTGGACAAGCGCCCGGCCCGCGTTACGCTGGCGCAAACCGGACCGGAACCCTCATGCGCGCCCTGCCCCTTCTGTCCCTTGCCCTTGCCCTCTCCGCCCTGCCCGGCGGCCCCGCGCCGCAGGCGGCGGGCGAGTGCGCGCGCGACGCGATGCTGGTCTTCGACGGGTCGGGCTCGATGGGCGAGGTGGGCCACGACCCGACCGCGCCCACGCGGATCATGGACGCCCGCCGCGCGGTGCGCGACGCGATGCCCGATATCGCGCCCTATCGGCGCGTCGGCCTGCTGACCTACGGCCCCGGCGGCACCCATGCCTGTTCGGGGATCGACCTGCGCTTTGCCCCGCGCGCCGAGGCCGGGGCGGCGGTGGTCGCGGGGATCGAGACGCTCGCGCCCGGCGGGCTCACGCCGCTCGCCGATTCGGTCGCGGCGGCGGCGGAGGTGCTGGGCGGCGCGGGAATCGTGGTGCTGGTCACCGACGGCAACGAGACCTGTGGCGGGACGCCCTGCGCCCTGGGCCGCGCGCTCGCCGCCGGGCGGCCGGGCCTCACCGTCCACGTCATCGGCTTTCGCGTGGTCTACGACCCGTTCTCGTGGAACAGCCCCGAAGCGCAGGAATTCGACGGCGAGACGGTGGCGAAATGCCTGCCCGACGCGACGGGCGGCCTGTTCGTCTCGACCGAGACGGTGGACGAGCTGGCCGACGCGCTGCGGGTGACGCTGGGCTGCATGGTGGTGGGGCGCGGGCGCCCGGACACCGCCGCGTCCTGAGACATCCGCCCCCGCCGAACGCAAACCGCCCCGGCCATCGCTGGCCGGGGCGGTGTGTCTTGCGAAAGGCGGCGGAGCCGCGGCGTCACTCGGTGCCGCCGTTGCGCCCCATCACCGCGAGACCGCGCAGGATATCCACGGCATAGGCCAGCTGGTAATCCTCTTCGCGCAGCCGCGCGACCTCTTCGGCGCGCTGACGCTCTTCCTCGATCTGCTTGAGCTCGTCCTCGGACAGGCTGTCGTTGTTCAGCCGGCCACGCAGTTCGGCCTCGGAACGGCCCGGACGATCGGCCTGCGCCTCCTCGTCCTCGGCCTCGCCGTTTCGGCGTGCGGAGGCGACGACGACGAGGACACCTCGTCCGACGACACCGAGGACACGACCGCCGACGACGCCG
>CAJXKX010000053.1 GCA_913055965.1 uncultured Roseovarius sp. | reverse complement strand
CGCAAAGCCGGGGCTTGCGAAAGGGCGATGCGCGCGCCACAAGCGGCGCATGGTGACGAAAGGCCACATGCAGGCCGCGCTCGAGGAGGCGCGGGCCGCTGCCGCCCGCGGCGAGGTGCCGGTGGGTGCCGTGGTGGTCGCCCCCTCGGGCGAGATCGTCGCGCGGGCGGGCAACCGCACCCGCGAGTTCAACGACCCCACCGCCCATGCCGAAATCCTCGCCATCCGCGCAGCCTGCGCCGCCGCCCGATCCGAGCGGCTGCCCGGCCATGCGCTCTACGTCACGCTCGAGCCCTGCGCGATGTGCGCGGCCGCCATTTCGGCGGCGCGGATCGCGCGGCTGTGCTACGGGGCCGAGGATCCCAAATCGGGCGGCGTGGCGCATGGCGCACGGGTGTTTTCGCATCCGCAATGCCACCATGTGCCCGACATCTATGACGGGATCGCCGCCCGCGAGGCCGAGGCGCTGCTGACGTCCTTTTTCGCCGCGCGGCGTGGCTCATAGGATCGTCACGCCATCGGCGAGGAACGGATGCGCCGCGATGGCGGGGGCGACGATCGCCTCCGACAGGATCGGCTTGAGCCGCGTGGCGAGGGTCGCGGGCATGTCCTGCAAGATCCCCTTGCGCGCGGTCACCGCGATGGTGCGGCTGAGCGGGGCGAGCGGCAGCTCCATCACGTCGATCTGATCGGCGAAACGCCGCGCCCGCATCAGCGCCAGCGGCGTCAGGATCGACCAGCCCGTGCCCTGCCCCACCAGCGCCAGGATCGAGTGATAGCTGTCGAGCTCGAACCGGTAGGGCAGGTTGAGCCCCTCGCGCGCAAGGTGCGCCGAAATGAGCCGCCCCATGTAATGACGCTGCGTGTACTGGATGAGCGGCAGCCGCTTGAGCTGGCGCAGGATGTCACGGTCGGGGCGGATCACGCCGCGCGGCGTCACCGCGACGAAGCGCTCGCGCAGCACCGGGTGGAGTTCGGCCCAGTCGGCATAATCGCCCAGCTGCGCCGACACGATGATGTCGAGCGCGCGCGCGTCGAGCTGGTCGTAGAGATGGTGGCTCGCGCCCGTCTCGAGCAGGAACTGGCAGCCCTTGAGCTCTCCGGCCATGTGGGTGAGCAGGCGCGGCGTCACGTCGGCCTCGAGATCCTCGATCATCCCGAGGCGGAACCGGGTGAGCGTGCTGAGATGCGACATCGCCAATTCGGCCCGCGCCTGCGCCGCCTCGTTGAGGATGGCCTGCGCGCGGCGGTGCATGATCTCGCCCGCCGGCGTCAGGCGGATGGGCCTCGCGTTGCGCTGCAAGAGCGTCGCGCCCACCGCACCCTCCAGATTGGTCAGTTGCTGGCTCACCGCCGAGGGGCTCGCCCCCAGCCGCCGCGCCGCGGCCGAGATCGACCGCTCGTCGGCGGCGGCCATGAACACTTCGATCCCCCAGAGCGTGATCCGGCCGCTTTTCTCGACCATCGCGTTACTTGTCGAGCTTCGACAGCTTGTCCTGCAATTCGGCGAGTTGCCTGCGGATCGTGTCGAGATCGTCGTCCTTCTCCGCGCCCTTGCCGGTTGCGGGGCCGGTCTCGTCCGCCGGGCCCGCGCCGGGCCCGGTGCCGCCCCTGCCGCCAAAGCCGCCGGTCATCGCCTTGACGAAGGCCTCCTGCTGGGCGCGCATCGCCTCCATCCCCGGCATCGCGGCGAGCGGGTTGGCCTTGGTCATGTTCTCGAGCATCTTGGACTGCCCGTCGCGCAGCATCTCGAAACTGGCGGCGAGGAAATCCGGCACCACGCTGGTGGCCTGCGTGGTATAGCTGCGCACCAGGTCGGTGAGCACGTTGATCGGCAGCACGCTCTCGCCGCGGCTCTCATGCTCGGCGATGATCTGGAGCAGGTATTGCCGCGTCAGGTCGTCGCCGGATTTCAGGTCGATGATCTGGACCTCGCGCCCCTCGCGGATGAATCCCGCGATATCCTCGAGCGTGACGTAATCCGAGGTCTCGGTATTGTAGAGCCGCCGGCTCGCGTAGCGTTTGATCAGCAGCGGTTTCTTCGTATCGGCCAAGGCGGGACCCTCCCACGGGATGCAGCACTGCGGCAAAGCCTAGACGCAGTCGCAGCAAAATGAAAGGGCGAGCCTTGCGGCTCGCCCCGAAGCATCGCGCCCCGCTTGGGAGGGGATGGGGCGCGGTCTGCTGTTCCGTCCGCGCCTTACTTGGCTGCGGTGGCTTTCTTGGTCGCGGCGGTCACCTCGTCGGTGGCCTTCTTGACGGCAGCGGCTGCGTCTTCCTGCATGGTCTTGCCCGAGGCGAGCAGCAGTTCGACGGTTTCCATCTGCACCTTCTTCGCGACTTCGGCGAAGGCGGCCATGTGCTCGGCTGCGACTTCGGCGTTGGCCGATGCGAAATCGGTCATCGCCTTGGCGTAGTCGGCGGGCTCGGTCTTGGCCTTGGACATCTCGGTCAGCTTGGCCAGGGTTTCCTTGGTCCACTTGTTCGAGATTTCGGCCGACTGCTCGGCAGCCGACAGGGCCACGCCCGACAGCTTCTCGTTCAGGGCCGCCTGGCTCTTGAACGCATCTTCCATCGCCTTGGTGTCGACGGGGAAGCTGCCCATGACGTCTTTGAACATCGCGGTGAAATCGGTGGTCTTGGTCATTGTCTCGTCCTTTCGGTTGGAGCGGGCGGGGGCCGCTTCTTTGCAACTGAAAGGAATATACTTGCTGCACCGCAGCATTTCAAGTGTTTTTTCTGCACTGCAGCAAAAAATTCATGGACGGGTCCGCGGGCACGCTCCGCCCGCTCAGGTGGTCGCCTTCTTGCGCACATAGGTGCCGGGCGCGGGCGCGAGCGGCGGGTGCTCGGCGTCGCCGGGCTCGCGCGCGGGCACCATCTTGCCCGAGCGTTTCGCCAGCCACGCCTCCCAGCGCGGCCACCAGGAGCCATCGTGCCGTGTGGCACCCGCCATCCATTCCTCGGGCGTGCCGCTCAGGTCGTCATTGGTGTAATGGCCGTATTTCTTCTTGGCGGGCGGGTTGACGATCCCGGCGATATGCCCCGATTCCGAGACGATGAAGGTCCGGTCCTTGGCCCCGGTCTGACGGAAACCGCGATAGCAGTCCTTCCAGGCCGCGATATGGTCGGTCTCGCAGGTCACCGACATCAGCGGAATCTTGACGTCGGCGATATGCAGCCGCTCGCCGCACAGATCGAAGCCCTCCTCGACGAACTCGTTGCGCTGGCACAGCCCGCGCAGATACTGCATCGTCATCCGCCCCGGCAGGTTGGCCCCGTCGCCGTTCCAGTAGAGCAGGTCGAAGGCGGGCGGCGCCTCGCCCATCATGTAGCTGCGCACGGCAGGCTGATAGATCAGGTCGCGCGAGCGCAGGAACGACATCGTGCGCCCCATGATGAACGACCGCAGCACACCCTGCGCCGCGACCTCCTGCTCGATTCCGTCGATGAAATCGTCCTGCAGGAACGGGGTGAATTCGCCCTGCTCCGAGAAATCCGTGAGCGCGGTGAAAAACGTGGCCGACTTCACCGACTTGTCGCCGCGCTTGGCCATCAGCGCCAATGCGAGATGCAGCGTGGTGCCCGCGATGCAATAACCCACCGCGTTGACCTGGCGCTCGCCCGTGATCGCCTTGGCCTCACGGATCGCGGTCAGGTAGCCTTCCTCGATGTATTCCTCGAGCCCCACCTCGGCATGGCTCGAATCGGCATTGACCCAGCTCACCACGAACAGCGTGTAACCCTGTTCGGTGATCCACCGGATCAGGCTGTTCTGCGCCTTGAGATCGAGGATGTAGAACTTGTTGATCCAGGGCGGAAAGATCACCAGCGGCGTGGCGTGCACCTCGTCGGTGGCCGGGCTGTACTGGATCAACTCCATCATGCGGTTGCGATAGACCACCTCGCCCGGCGTCGTGGCGATGTTCTCGCCCAGTTCGAACGCCTTGTCGTCCGCCAGCCGCACCACCATCTCGCCATTGTTCGCCTCGAGATCGGCGATCAGGTTCTCCAGCCCCTTCACCAGGCTCTCACCCTCGGTCTCGAGCGCGCGCTCCAGCGCGTCCGGGTTGGTGCCGAGGAAATTGGTGGGCGACATCATGTCGATGATCTGGTGCGCGAAATAGTCCAGCCTGCGGCGGTCCTTCTCGGGCAGATCCTCGTCGATATCCGCCAGCGCCTGCTCGATCGCCTGTGAATTCAGCGCGTATTGCCGCTTGACGTAGCGAAAGAACGGGTGGCTCTCCCAGAGCGGATTGGCAAAGCGCTTGTCACCGGCCAGCGGATCGGTCTCTGCGTCCTCCTCGGCATCCGCCGCGCCGCCGCGCAGCATGGTCTGCTGCGCCTCGAGGAAATGGCGCACGGATTTGCCCCAGTATTCCAGCTGCTGCTCGTAGATCTTGCCGGGATGCTCCAGCATCTCGCTCCAGTAAGAGGTCGCCGCCTTGGCGAAAAGCTCCTGCGAGGGGCTGTTCAGGGTGGGATTCGCGGGGTTTCGAGAGGCCAGCGCCTGGATCAGGCGCTGGGACAACTGCTCGACCTTCGCAAGATTTTCGTTGAGTTTCTCGATGTTTGCGCCTGCGACATCGTCCTGCGTTGTCATCTTGAAGATTTCCCCTTAACAATTTCTGCCGTGCAGCATACCGTTCCGCCGAACGCAAAGCCTGTTGCGCGCCTCGCTCACGGGCTTCACGCGAAAGGAGAACACAATGCGCCAGATGTCCACCTATGACCTGATGGAATCATTCCGCAACGCCAATCAGTGGCTTGGTGCCTCCGCCCTGTCCTTCGCATCCTATCCGCTTTTCAGCATGATGCCAAATCCCGCATTCCAGTGGATGTCGGCCTGGGGGCAGGTGACCGAACGCACCTTCGAGCGCATGGTGGCCAAGCCCGACTGGGGCATCCGTACCTTTACCTGCGAGGACGGGCGCGACCACCTCGTCAATATCGACACGGTGGTCTCGCGCCCCTTCGGCGACCTCATCCATTTCAACGTCTCGGGCCGCGAGGAGCAGCCCCGCAAGGTGCTGCTGGTCGCGCCCATGTCGGGCCATTACGCGACGCTGCTGCGCTCGACCGTCAAATCGCTGCTCGTCAATTGCGAGGTCTATGTCACCGACTGGCATAACGCGCGCGACATCCCGGTATCCGAGGGCAAGTTCGACGTCGAGGACTACACCCTCTACCTTGTCGATTTCATGAAGGCGCTCGGCCCCGAGATCAACGTGATCGCGGTCTGCCAGCCCGCGCCGCTCACCCTCGCCGCCACCGCCTATCTCGCCGAACTCGAGCCTGCGGCACAGCCGCGCACCCTCACCCTGATCGGCGGCCCCGTCGATCCCGACGCCGCCGCCACCGACGTCACCGATTTCGGCCGCCGCGTGACCATGGGCCAACTCGAGGAGATGATGATCCAGCGCGTGGGCTTTCTTTACAAGGGTGTCGGGCGGCTGGTCTATCCGGGGCTGCTGCAGCTTGCCTCATTCATCTCGATGAATGCCGAACGCCATTCCAAGGCATTCACCGAACAGATCCTGCGGACCGCGCGGGGCGAGGCCAGCGACAACGACCCCCACAACCGCTTCTACGACGAATATCTCGCGGTGATGGACATGACCGCCGAATTCTACCTCTCGACGGTCGAACGCATCTTCAAGGGTCTGGAAATCGCGCAGAACCGGTTCACCGTGAAGGGCCACCGCATCGATATCGGCAAGATCACGGATGTCGCGGTCAAGACCGTCGAGGGCGGCAAGGACGATATCTCGGCCCCCGGCCAATGCGTCGCGGCGCTCAAGCTGTGCACCGGCGTGCCGGATCACATGAAGGCCAATTACATCGAGCCCGACGCGGGCCATTACGGCATTTTCGCCGGGCGCTCCTGGCGCAACAACATCCGCCCGCTGGTGCTCGACTTCATCGACGCCAATGCCGGGCGGCACAGCCCCGAGAAACCCGCCAACCGCAACGTCGCGGCGGTCTGACGGGCTGGCGCGACGGGCCTTTTGCTGCCATTCGCCATCCACCCCGCGCGGAACAAGGCGCGCTTGCGCGCCGCCGCGCGAGCGCCCGACCGCCCGGACGGGCGGGCGCTTTTGCAACGGCGCACACCCGCGCAATCGTTGAAGTATCTGGCACCATAAAGCGCGCAGCACAGCCGGTGTAGCGCCCACCCGCGGTCGGTCGCCCGCGCGGCTCATCTCATTGACGGTAAAGGTCCGCTAAAGGCCACAACCATCCCCGCCCCCGCTCAGCTGCGCGGCGCGCCCACCATCCCCATGATGTCGTAGGTCCGGCGCAGGATCGGCGCGGCGATGGCGCGGGCGCGGCCCGCACCGTCGGCGAGGATCGCGTCGATCGCCGCCGCGTCGCCCATCAGCCGCTTCATCTCGCCCGAGATCGGTGCCAGCCGCTCCACCGCCAGATCGGCCAGCCGCGGCTTGAAGACGGAAAACGCCTGCCCGCCCGCCTCGGCCATCACCTGCTCCACGCTCATGTCCGCAAGCGCCGCGTAGATGTTGACGAGGTTGCGCGCCTCCGGGCGCTCTGCCAGCCCCGCAGCTTCCGAGGGCAGCGGCTCGGGATCGGTCCTGGCCTTGCGGATCTTCTTCGCGATGGCGTCGGCATCGTCGGTCAGGTTGATCCGGCTCATGTCCGACGGGTCGGATTTCGACATCTTCTTCGTGCCGTCGCGCAAGGACATCACCCGCGTCGCCGCCCCCTCGATCACCGGCTCGGGCAGCGGAAAGAACTCGACGCCATAGTCGTGGTTGAACTTGGCGGCGATATCGCGCGACAGCTCGATATGCTGCTTCTGGTCCTCGCCCACCGGCACGTGGGTGGCATGATAGGCGAGGATGTCGGCGGCCATCAGCGCCGGGTAGGCGAAGAGGCCCAGCGAGGCGTTCTGCGCGTTCTTGCCCGCCTTGTCCTTGAACTGCGTCATGCGCTGCATCCAGCCCATCCGCGCCACGCAGTTGAACACCCAGGCAAGCTGGCTGTGCTCGGCCACCTGGCTCTGGTTGAACAGGATCGAGCGCGCCGGGTCGAGCCCCGAGGCGATGAAGCCTGCGGCCAGTTCGCGCGTCGCGCGCGTCAGGTCGGCGGGCTCCTGCCAGACGGTGACGGCGTGCAGGTCCACCATGCAATAGAGCGTCTCGGTGCCGCGCTCCTGCGCCTCGGCGAAGCGCTTGAGCGCGCCCAGGTAATTGCCCAGATGCAGGTTGCCCGAGGGCTGGATTCCCGAAAACACGCGGGGGGTAAAGGCCGCCTCGGCCATGGGCGCACTCCGTGGTGGATTTCTCTGGAGGTCTCGCTTACCCATGCCTCCGTGCCCCGTCAACCGCTGCCCCGCCGCAGCCCCTGCCCGAGGAGACCGGCCATGCGCGACGATCCCAGCCCGCTCAACCCGCTGCCGCCGGTGGTGGTGGTGCTGTTTCTGGTGATCGGGGGGGTCGAGGCGGCGTTCTCGCTGGGGGCGCGCGGCATGATCGGCGGGGCCGAGGCCGTGGGCTGGCGCAGCGCGGCCATCCAGGATTACGGCTTTCACGGCCAGATCCTGCGCTGGATGATCGAGACCGGTCAGGCCCCGGCCGAGCATCTGCGCCGCCTCGTCACCTATGCCTTCGTGCATGGCAGCTTCACCCACGCGCTCTTTGCCGCCGTGCTGCTGCTGGCGCTGGGCAAGTTCCTGGCCGAGGTGTTTCGCCACTGGGCGGTGCTGGCGATCTTCGCCACGGCGACGGTGGCGGGGGCGCTGGTCTACGGGCTGTTGCCCGGCGACCGGCCCTGGCTCATCGGCGCGTTTCCGGGCGTCTACGGGATGATCGGCGGGTTCACCTACGTGATGTGGCTGCGGCTGGGGCAGATGGGCGCCAACCAGGCCCGCGCCTTTACCCTGATCGGCGTGCTGATGGCGCTGCAACTGGTCTTTGCGCTGCTGTTCGGCGGCTCGCCCACATGGGTGGCCGACATCGCCGGCTTCGTCGCGGGCTTCGCCGCCGCGATCCCGCTCAGCCCCGGCGGCCTGTCGCGCCTACGCGCACGGCTGCGGCACGATTGAGGGGGCGTGGCCGCCTCGAAGAGTTTACCCCGGCGCGGCGTGGAGCCCTTGACGTCTGTTTGGTCACGGGGGGCGGGACCCGTGTTCTTGGCCTTGAGCGGTCGTCGGAGTGAGCCGCGCCATCGCATGTCCGCGGGCAGGCGACCCGGCTGTATTTCAGAGCACTTTATGCCTGCCACATCCGCGAAACCTGTAATCGGTGCGCTGACTTGACCAAATCGCCTGTCCGGGGGGCGGACAGGCGATGGCGCGGCGGCCTTCGGCCTTGGTTCCGCGCCGAGACCAGAGAGGCGGATGGCCGGTCTTGTCGGTCCTTCCCTCACCGTCGCCGCCTGAACTGCCCGCGCATCTCCTGCACCCGGAACGCGCCCAGCCCCTGCCCCGCCAGCCCGTAGCTCAGCACCCCGAGCGCCACCAGCAGCACCAGCGCCAGCCACCGCCAGCCCGCCAGCGCGAGGAACGGGCCCAGCACCACCGCCGCCCCCCACAGCACCGCGCCCATGATCGCCGAGGCCAGCACGATCCGCCACAGCCTGCGGCGGAACTGCGCATCGAACTGCGCCACGTCGCCGAAACCGCGCGCGCCGCGCGCCAGTTGCCACACCATCACCCAGGCCGCCACCGTGGTGGCCAGCGCGGCGGCGATCCAGCCGATCACCGGGGCGAGGCCAAAGGCCAGCACCGCGTTCACCACCATCGCCAGCGCCGCGTAACGGAACGGGCGGCGCGTGTCCTCGCGGGCAAAGAACACGGGCTGCATGATCTTCTGCAACACGAAAGCGGGCAGCCCGAGGCCATAGACCGCCACCGCCAATGCGGTCGCCGCGCTGTCATCGGCCCCGAACGCGCCGCGCTCGAACAGCACCGCCACCAGCGGCAGCGGGATCACCACCAGCGCCACGGCACAGGGCACGGTCAGCGCCAGCGCCACCTCGCCGCCGCGCGACAGCGCATGGCGCGCGCCGTCCCCGTCCCCGGCCTTGAGCCTGCGCGCGAGATCGGGCAACAGCACGATCCCCACCGCGATCCCCACCACGCCCAGCGGCAACTGATAGAGCCGGTCGGCGGCGTAGAGCCAGCTCACCGCCTTGTCGGTCTGCGACGCCACAAGCTGCCCGACCACGAGGTTGACCTGCACCACGCCCCCCGCCAGCGCCGCCGGGATCGCGATGCGCACCAGCTGCGCCATTT
>CAJXKX010000052.1 GCA_913055965.1 uncultured Roseovarius sp. | reverse complement strand
TGACGAGCTTGGCCTCGTCCGCGCCATCGACGAGCATCTGCAGCCCCTTGGAAAAGAACGGGTCGGGCACGTCCTGCCCCTCGAGCGCCATCAGCCCGTTCTTGCGCGCCACGTCAGAGAGTTCGACCATCTTCGCGATGAGGTCTTCCTTGTTGGCGGCCTTGGGCATGAACACCTTGGCCATGGCACCAAAGCTGCGCAGGAAAATCGGCATCGTGCATTTGTACATGACCGCAAAGAAGGTGCCGCCGAACACGATCAGGATCGCGGGCACGTCGATGAAGGGGCCGAGACCGCCCGCCGCGATCATCGAGCCGATCACCATGCCGACCGCCCCGATCAGACCGATAAGTGACGCAATATCCATGCCCGGACCCCTTGCCGACTTGCACCCGCCGGCCCCGTGCCGGTGGTCGCAAGGGATGGGGCAAGAACCGTACCAAGCGGGGCGGAATGGAGCCTGTAAAATAAAACGATTTAATATCAGATATTTGAAACGATTTTCGCCCGGATCTCTAAACAAATCCGGGCGTCGCCGTTGCCTTGTCCAAGCGCTGGCCAGCGTCGCATGAAACCAGGAGACCTGAAGATGACCACCATCAACACGAATATCAGCGCGATCACCGCACAGGCGAACATGACGCGCGTCAACGAGGACATGAACGCGGCGATGAGCCGCCTGTCCTCGGGTCTGCGGATCAACGCGGCCAAGGACGACGCCGCGGGCATGGCCATCGCGGAAAAGATGACCTCGCAGATCACCGGCCTCAACCAGGCGGTCCGCAACGCCACCGACGGCAAGAACCTGATCGACACGACCGAAGGCGCGCATATCGAGGTGTCGAACATGCTCCAGCGTCTGCGCGAACTTGCCGTGCAGTCATCGAACGACACCAACACCGCCTCGGACCGCTCGAACATCGGGGCCGAATCCAAGCAGCTGCTGACCGAGATCAACCGCGTCGCCAAGGACACGACCTTCAACGGGATGAACATTCTCGACGGCTCGTTCGCGGGCAAGCAGTTCCAGATCGGCGCGGATTCGGGCCAGGTGCTGAATGTCAGCGTCGACAGCGCCGCCGCCACGGATATCGGGGCGCATACCATCACCTCGAACGTGTCGCTTGCCGCCGGGGCGGGCACCGCCGATACCGGCATCGCCGCCGGGACGACGATCAACATCACCGGCTTTGCGGGCAGCGCCGAGCTGACCACCACCGCAGGCCAGTCGGCCGAGGAAATGGCCAACGCGATCAACGATGTCAGCGCCTCGACCGGCGTCACCGCCTCGGCGACGACCAAGGTGGAACTGTCGGGCTTTTCCGCCGCCGACACCGTCACCTTCGACGTCAACGGTGTGAATATCGGCACCGTCGCGATCTCCGACACCTCGGACCTGCGCGGTATCGCCACCGCCATCAACAACCAGACCGGGCGGACCGGCGTCACCGCGACGATGGGCGAGGACAATTCCTCCATCAAGCTGACCGACTCGACTGGCGCCGACATCCTGATCGAGGATTTCACCACCGGCACCGGCACCACGACGATGACCGCCACCGCGCTCAATGCCGACGAGACCCCCTCGGGCGCGGCAGCCGGTGTGAACACCGCGACGCTCGACGACACCGACAATGACGTGGCGATCAGCGGTCAGGTCGAGGTGAGCTCGACCGAGCAGTTCTCGGTCGGCACCGACGTGACCACCGCCGGCACCGTGTTCTTCGAGAGCGCCGCCAACACCTCGTCGCTGGAGTCGGTCGCCGAGATCGACCTGACCACGCAGACCGGTGCCGCAGACGCGCTCAAGGTGATCGACGTGGCGCTGCAGAAGATCAGCCAGTCGCGCTCGGATCTCGGTGCCGTGTCGAACCGTCTCGACAGCACGATCTCGAACCTGACCAACATCACGGTCAATGTCGAGGCGGCGCGCTCGGGGGTGATGGATGCGGATTTCGCCAAGGAATCGTCCGAGATGGCGCGGTCGCAGATTCTCTCGCAGGCCAGCACCGCGATGCTCGCACAGGCCAACCAGGCGTCGCAGAACGTGCTCAGCCTGCTCCGCTAAGCGTCGTATTTCCGACAGTATCGAAAGAACCCCGGCGATATCGTCGGGGTTTTTTTTCAATTCATCAATCACTTGGCGATGGCGATGGCGCGTGTCGGAAATCCGACCGCGCGGATGACGAATTGGCATGCTTCACCTTAACGGCAGCGGCTTTCAGTATTTGAGTGCGAATTCGGAGAAAAGTCATGAATATCCAGGTTTCACAGCGCACCAGCCAGAGCCAGTCGCTCACCATGACCGGCCAGATGCAGCAGGCCATCGCCCTTCTGCAACTCTCCAATACCGACCTGCAGCGGTATATCGAGAAGGAGGCCGAGGAAAACCCCTTCATCGACGTCTCACCCGCCGGTCGCGCCCTGCCCGCGCTGCCCTATTCGGGCGGTGGCCGCGCCGAGGGTGACGACCCGGCAAGCCGCCTCGCCGATCATCCGCTTTCGCTCTATGGCCATGTGGCGGCGCAGTTCGACCTGATGTTCTCGGATGCGAGCGAGCGCGCCATCGCCGAACGCTATCTCGAAGCGCTCGACGCCAATGGCTGGCTGAGCGAGCCTCTCGAAGACCTGGCCTTTGCCTGCGGCCTCGACATGGACGGGGCCGAGGCCATGCTGCATCGCGTGCAGCAGGTGGAACCGGCAGGGCTGTTCGCGCGCAACCTCGCGGAGTGCCTCGGCCTTCAGGCCGAGGATCTGGGGCTGATGACACCGATCTTTCGCGGCGTGCTGAACAACCTGCCCCGCCTCGCCGCCGCCGACCTCACCGGGCTGGCGCGGGTCTGCGGCTGCGGGATGGACGAGCTGCGCGCGACGCTCAAGCAGCTGCGCGGCCTCAATCCCAAGCCGGGCGCGGATTTCAGCCATGGCGAGACCATGCAGCGCGAGCCTGACCTGATCGTCACCCGTGGCCCCGATGGCTGGAAGGTGGACCTCAACCGCTCCACCCTGCCCGCCGTCACGGTGGATGAGGACAGCGCCGCCGCGATCACCCGCGACGCCCGTGCGCGCGGCTATGTCGGCGAGCGGCTCGGCGTGGCCCGCTGGCTGCGCCGCGCGGTCGAGCATCGCAACCAGACGACCCTCGCCGTGGGCGCCGAAATCGTGCGCCGTCAGACCGCCTTTCTCGAACACGGGCCGTCGCAGATCGCCCCGATGACGCTGGCGGATGTGGCGCAGGCCATCGGCGTGCATGAAAGCACCGTGAGCCGTGTCACCACGGGTATCCTGATGGTCACGCCGCAGGGCACGCTTGGGCTCAAACGCTTCTTCAGCACCGCGCTGCAGGGCGATGCCTCGGGCGAGGGCGGGGCCTCCGCCGCCGCAGTGCGTTACCGCATCCAGCGGCTGGTCGCCGCCGAAGACCCCGCCAACCCGCTCAGCGACGAGGCCATCGCGCGGGCGATCAGCGACGGCGGGCCGGTTCTCGCCCGGCGCACGGTGGCGAAATACCGCGACATGCTGAACATCCCCTCGTCGTTCCAGCGCAAGCGGCGCGGCAAGCTCGACGCGATCTGAGCCGCGTCACCCGGCCTGCGGGCCGGGCGCGGGGCGGGCATGCACGAAACGCAGCGCCGGGGCAAGCGATGCCATCTGCCGGTGCAACGCCCCCTCGCCGCGCGCCGCGACGATCCGCCAGAGCCTGTAGCCCCGCGCGGCCCGATCCGCGCGCACCAGCGACGGGGCGGCGCGCCAGAAATAGAGCCAGACCAGCGCCTGCACGCCCGCCCCCGCGATCCAGCCCAGCGGCAGGCACAGCGCCGAGAGCGCCGCCCAAAGCGCCAGCGCGCCCCAAAGCCGCATCTGGATCAGGTGGAGCGGCACCAGCAGCGCGGCCCAGGACGCGCGGCAGGGCTGCACGTCATAGCGCCCGGCGGCATCGACCATCACCTCCCAGTTGCGGAGCCCCTCGGGCAGGGGCGCGCCCGGTGCGCCTTCGGGCAGGGGCGCGCTGCGCCAGCGGCCCAGCGCCGGGGTCCGGCTCAGGACCTGCCAGGTCTCGCCCGCGCGCCACAGGCAGAGCGCATGCTCTGCCCCGTCGCGAAACCGGGCCTGCAGGGTCTTGATCTCGCCATCGAAAGGCTGCCCGTCGAGATGCAGCAGCAGGTCGCCCGCCCGCAGCCCGAGGGCGCGGCCCGGCGCGGCCACGCTGTCGAGGCGCAGGCAGGAGCGGGGAGGATCGTCGCTCATGGCAGGCCCGGGCGCTCAGGGGTAGGAGAACGGGTTTGGCTCGGGGCGCGGCCGCGGCTTGGGGGCGCTGCGGCGCACCGGCTCGGGCCGGGGCGGGACCGGGACGGCGGTGTCGGCCCGCGCCGTGACGGGGCGGTCGGCCAGCATCCGCGTCAGCGCCAGTTGCAGATCCGAGAGCCCCGCTGCCATGTCGTCGCGGGTCTGCCGGTGGCTGGCCTCGACCGCCTCGGACAGGCTGCGCAGCATCTGCGGCGTGCTGTCGGCCTCGGCACCACGCTCCAGCGCCTCGCGCAGATACGCGAATTCACTGTCGAGCGTGGCCTGCACCGCGCCGAACCCGGCCTCCTGCGCGGGGGCGAGCGCTTTGAGCGGTTCCGTCATCCCGCCCAGCGCCTCGAGTTGCGCCTGAAGATCGGCCACCGAGGTGGAAAACACCGCCAGCGCCTCCATCTGCGTGGCCGTGGCTGTGCGCATGTCCGACAGCGTGCGCAGGTAGATCAGCCCGCCCAGCCCGATCGCCAGAACTGCCCCGGCGACCACCCCGATCATCGCCGGTTTCATCACCTTGGCGAAGGCGTCGAGCCGGGCGGCGGCGGCCTGCGTATCCGCCGACAGGCGCGCCACGTCCTCGGCGCTGTCATTGGCGGCGGCGGCGGCCTCGAGCGCCAGTTGAATACTGTTTTCGAGATCGTTGGGCGTGGTGGCGCTCATCGCGGGCTCCTGTCGGGATGGGGGCCGCCGCAAAGGGCCGGCCCGTCTTGCCCGGACCTCCTGCACGGTTCGTGCCAAGCGCGCTAAATCCCCGCCGCTCGCTGCCGTTGAGAGGGCATGAACCACAGGCCAGCCGGAACACGATCATGCAGACCCAGCCCCAGATGACCGATACTCAGGCACCGCGACCGGCAGCGGACCGGCCGCGCAGCACACGGCATGGCCACAGCTGCCGCGCCGGGGCGGCATTCGCCCGGCTCGCGATCGGGCAAGGGTTCTACGAGGTGGCCGAGACGACCGAGGCGGGGGCACCGCTGGCCTTCCGGGTCGAGGGACAACAGGAATGGACCGCGATCGACCGGAACATCCGCGACGGCTGGGCCGAGATCGCCGCAGACATCCTGCTGCTCGATCCCGACGTGATCTTCGAGTTCCTGCAGACCCACGCGGTGCGAATCGGCACCGAGAACGATCCGCCCTACGCGATGGAGTTCGACACGCTGGGCGTGCGGTGGTCCGCGCGGCTGCTCGAGAACCGCGACGGCGAAGTGCGCTTCGGTGGCGGAGAGTGGCAGCATGCCCGACTCGGCATCCAGGCGCCGCGCGACGGGCGTGAGCGGGCGATCCTGATCCTGCTCGCGGCGGTCCGCGACGCGCGCGCCCGGTTCGAACCGCATATCAGCAACTGGGCGCGCCGCATCGCGCAGGGGGTGAGCGTGCAGCCGGTCATCTGACCCACCCGCACGCCCGCAACCGGAGCGCCCGGGCAGATCGCGACCCGCGGCAGGCACGCCCAACTATCTTTCGATACGAGTTGCGCTATAGATAGTGTCAACGCGACAAGAAATTCTGGTATGCACCCCTCGTCCGATCCCCTCGTTACAACCGACAAGAGTATCCCGTGATGAAGCGCAGACACCTTCTCTCCCTCGCGACCGCCGCGACGCTGGCCGCAGCCGTCCCGCACGCGGGCCTTGCAGAGACCCCGATCCTGACGGTCAACGACCTGGGTCGCGATACCACGACGCTGTTCAGCGATGCCGATCTCGCCGCGTTGCCGCAACAGAGCTTTGCGACGGCGACGATCTGGACCGAGGAAATACACACGTTTTCCGGCCCGTCGCTGGCCACGATCCTAGAGGCGGCGGGTGCCGGGCCGGCGCGGCTGCGGGTCTACGCGATCAACGACTACAACGTCGAATTCCCCACCGACCAGATCCGCGACAACGCGCCGATCCTCGCCAACCGGATCGACGGAGAGAGCTTTCCGGTGCGCCGCAAGGGGCCGCTCTGGCTGATCTTTCCGTTCGATCAGGAGCCGGAATACCAGAGTGAGGAGATCTTCGCGCTCAGCGTCTGGCAGGTGAAGCGGATCGACATCCTGCCCGACTGACCGTGGTACAGCTGTCTCCAACCGGCGCGGGCAAGGATCGGGTGCTGAGCCCGAGCCGTCGGCGGACGGCGCAGATTCTCGTCTTCCTGATGTTCGTGGCGAGCGTCGCACTGTTGCTGAACGCGTTCGCGTTCAAGCAGCGGCTCGAGGCGATCCGATCGGCGAGCAGCGACAATGGCGGCTGGGTCGTCGCGCAGCTGGAGGTGGACCAGAAGGGCCTCATGGGCGTGCTGGACGATGCCGCCTTCGCGCTGCAGAGCGGTGACGCGACCACGCTCGACGCCCGCACGCTCGCCCTCATCAACCAGGAATTCGATATCTTCTACAGCCGGGTGGACATCTTCTCGTCCACCCTTCGGCGCATGCGCCTGTCGGACAATACCGAGCGGCAGATCACGCGGCTGCAGGACACGCGCGATGCGCTGACCGCACAGATCGACGCCCTCACCGCGACCGACACCGAGGCGCTGATGGCGTTCCGCGAGGCGGTCAACGCGGCGCACCCGCTGGTGCGCGACATCACCGTGTCGGCGCTTCAGGACATCACGCTCGAGACCGCCCGCACCCGCGAGGAGGAAGAGCGGCTGTTCGTGCGGTTCTTCGTGCAATCGCTGATCCTGCTCGGGCTGATGGGGCTTGGCACCTATCTCGTGATCCGGCTCTGGCGCGAACTCGAGACGCGCACCGCCGAAACCGGGCGCATCGCCGCGATGCTCTCCACCGCGTTCAATTCGACGCTCAACGCGGTGATCGTCACCGATACCCGCTCGCGCATCCTCTACACCAACGAGATGGCGCAGCGGCTGCTTGGCTACCACAACGACCGGCTGAAACACATGACGCTGGACGACGTGCTCGTGCTCGATGCCGCGGAAGCCGGGAACGACGGCGAGACAGGACGGCTCAACCTCGTCGGCAAGGGCCCGGTCAGCAGCGCCTGCCGCTGCGCCGACGGGCGCACAGTGCCGGTCGAGGTATCGCTGGTGCGCGATCAGGATGTCACCGGGCAGACCATCGTCATCGGCTTCATCCGCGATATCTCGCGGCAGGTCGCCGCCGAAACCGACCTGCGCGCCGCGCTGCGGACCGCGCAGCAGGCGGCGCAGGCCAAGAGCATGTTCCTCGCCACCATGAGCCACGAGATGCGCACGCCGCTGCACGGGCTGATGGCCTCGCTCGGGCTGATCGAGGAATCGCGTCTGAGCGACGCCAATCGCGCCCTGCTCAAGACCGCGCGCGATTGCAGCGCGCGGGCGCTGATGCAGGTCGATGACGTGCTCGAACTGACCCGGCTGGGCGAGAGCCGCGAGACGCCCGAGGAATTCCGCCCTGCCAGCATCGCCGCCGATATCGTCGATGAGTTGCAGCCGCTTGCCCGGAAATCCGACAACCGGATCGAACTGGTGACCGAGGGGCCGTTCGATCGGTACCGCGTCGAGGGGCTGCCCATCGCCTTTGCGCGGGCGCTCTACAACCTCGCCGGCAACGCGGTGAAGTTCACCCGCGCCGGGCGCATCTCGATCCGGCTGCGGCTCGAGGGCGAGGCACCGGACGGGCTGCGGCTGTCGGTCGAGGTCGAGGATACCGGCATCGGCATTTCCCTCGCCGACCAGAAACGCATCTTCGAGAATTTCGAGACCGCCGACCGCAGCGAGACCAGCTCGTCGACCGGCTCGGGCCTCGGCCTGCCGATCGCGAAGCTCGCGGTGGAACGGCAGGGCGGCAGGCTCGGACTCGACAGCACGCCCGGTGTCGGCAGCCGGTTTCATTTCACCATCCCGCTGCATCCCGCAAGACGGCCCGCCGACCCGGCACCGCAGCCCTCAGCGCCGATGCCGCGGGCCCGGGGCAGCGCCAAGCAGGTGCTGGTGGTCGATGACAACGAGGTCAACCTGACCCTGATGGCCGAGATGGTGCGCCGCATGGGCCATGCCCCCGACATCGCGCGCCACGGCCAGGAGGCGGTCGAGAAGGCGGCGGAGCGGGCCTATGACGTGATCCTCATGGATTTCTCGATGCCGGTTCTGGACGGTCCCGCCGCCGCCCAGGCGATCCGCGCGGGTCAGGGTGCCTCGACAGAGGCGGTGATCATCGGGGTGACCGCGCTGATCGAGGCGACGGCGGGCATGGCCGGTGCCGCGGCGATGGACGATGTGCTGACCAAGCCGGTGAGCCGCGAGCAGCTTGACGAGGCGATCCGCCTGACCCGCCATGCCGCGGCAGGCGGGGATGGCGCAGACGGGGCCGCGCGCGGTCCCGCGCCGGACGCGATGCCGCAGACCGGGGCCGGAACGGCAGAGACCGCGGATGCCGCCGCAGCGCTCGAGCAGCTGAGCGGCCTCGTCGGGCAAGACACCGCGCTGCGCCTGACGCAGGCGACGCTCGACGATGCCGGGCGCGCCATGGCGGCGCTGCGGTCCCGCGCGGTCACGCAGGCGGAACAGGCCGATATCGTCCACAAGGCGGTCGGATCGGCAGGGCTGATGGGATTTGCCGACTTGTCGGAAACGCTCTGCGAGATCGAGACGCTGCTGCGTGCCGGGCGCGACCCGGCCGGCACCGATCTGCCCGGCACGCTCGCCGCGCTGCTCGCCGAGATGCGCGCAAACTACGAACCGCTTTTGCCTGCGGTGGCAGGGGATGCGCAGCGACCGGGCTGATTCACCCGTTGTCTAGCCGTCCAGCGGCAGGGCCCCGAGGCCCAGCTTCTGCATCCGCCCGATCAGGGTGGTGCGCTTCACGCGCAGCATCGCCGCCGCGCGTGTCACACGCCCCTCGGCCAGGTCGAGCGCAGTCTCGATAAGCCGCGCCTCCATCCGCTGCAGCAGGCCGCGCATGTCCACGCTCTCGTTGCTGCGCAGCATCTGCCGGATATCGGGGCCGCCATCGGTCGCCGGCATCTCAGCCGGTTCGGTCCCGGCGGGCGACAGCCCGAGCGTGGGCGCCAGCGCGCGCTGCACGTCCCGGGC
>CAJXKX010000051.1 GCA_913055965.1 uncultured Roseovarius sp. | reverse complement strand
TGGTGGGCACGGCGACGATGGGGGCGATGGCCGAAGCATCCGCGCGCGTCCACCAGTCGCCGATATCCTCGAAATCCCAGACGGGCCGCGTCTGTCCGGCCATGAAGGCCACGCATTTGCCCAGGTCGAGCCCCGAGCCGCCGCCGAAGGCGATCACCCCGTCATGCCCGCCCGCGCGGTAGGCGGCGACGCCTGCGGCGAGGTTGATCTCGGTCGGGTTGGGATCGACCTCGGCAAAGAGACCGGGCGCGAGCCCTGCGTCGCGCAGCAGGTCGAGCGCGCGCGCGGTGATCGGCAGGGCCGCAAGCCCCCGGTCGGTGACCAGCAGGGGCCGGGCGATGCCCGCCTGCGTGCAGGCGTCGGGCAGATCCGCGATGCGGCCTGCCCCGAACTTGATCGCGGTCGGATAGGACCAGTTGGCGGTGAGCGTCATGTCGTGACCTTCTTCAGGTGGTAGGATTTGGGACGGGTGAGGGTGTGATATCCGATGACCGAGAGCGCGCCGCCGCGCCCGGTCTGCTTGCAGCCGGTCCAGCACAGGCCCGGATCGAGGTAATCGGCGCGGTTCATGAAGACGGTGCCGGTCTCGATGGCGTCGCCCACCTGCGCCGCGCGGTCGATGTCAGAGGTCCAGAGCGAGGCGGTGAGGCCGAAGGGGCTGTCGTTCATCAATTCGATCGCTTCGGCATCGTCGCGCACCGGCATGATACCGACGACGGGGCCGAAACTTTCGTCGCGCATCACGCGCATGTCGTGGGTGACATTGGTGAGTATCTGAGGGGTGAGGTAACAGCCGCCATCGTCCTGCGCAAAGGTCTCGATATGGGCCGTCGCGCCCATCTCCAGCGCCTCGGCGATCTGCGCGCGCACCTCGGCGGCAAAGCGGGCATGGGCCATCGGTCCGAGCGTCGTCTCGGGGTCGAGCGGGTTGCCGAGCCGGTAGCCGCGCACCAGCGCCACGGCCTTTTCGACGAAAGCGTCGTAAAGGCTCTGATGGACATAGATGCGCTCGATCCCGCAGCAGCATTGCCCGGAATTGAACATCGCCCCGTCGATCAGCGTGTCCACCGCCGCGTCGAGATCGGCATCCTCCATCACATAACCCGGGTCCTTGCCGCCAAGTTCGAGCCCCAGCCCGGTGAAGGTGCCTGCGGCGGCGCGCTCCATCGCCTGCCCGCCGCCGACCGATCCGGTGAAGTTGACGAAATCGAACGCGCCTTCGGCGATCAGCGCCGAGGTGGTGTCGTGGGTGAGAAAGACGTTGCGAAAGACCGCCTCGGGCACCCCCGCCGCGTGAAAGGCGCGCGCCATGCGCTCGCCCACCAGAAGCGTCTGCGTCGCGTGTTTCAGCACCACGGCGTTGCCGGCGATGAGCGCGGGGGCCACGGTGTTGATCGCGGTCATGTAGGGGTAATTCCACGGGGCCACGACGAACACGACCCCCTGCGGCACGCGCCGGATATAGCGGCGGAACGCGGCATCGTCGGACACTTCGGTATCCGCCAGCGCCTGCGCGGCGATCTCGGCCATGTAGGACGCGCGCTCGTTGAAGCCGCCGAATTCGCCGCCATAGCGCACCGGGCGGCCCATCATGTGCGCCAGTTCCGGCACGATCTCGTCGTTCATCGCGCCCACGGCGGCGACGCCCGCCATCACGAGATCAATCCGCTCCTGCAGGGGGCGCGCCGCCCAATCCGCCTGTGCGGCGCGGGTCTCGGCCACCGCCGCGCGGGCGGCGTCGGGGCCAAGCGTCTCGCGCGTGGCGAAGACCGATCCGTCGATCGGGGAAGTACAGCTCAGTGTCGTCATGCTCGCATCCTTGATCGCGGGCGCGCCGCCCGCTGCTTCATCTTGCCGGAAATACTCGGGGCCGCGCGGCTGCCGCCCTCATGCCCGCTCGAATCCGCGCTGAACCTCGTAATCGGTCACGACGCGGTCGAAATCCTCCTGCTCGACCTCGGCTGCGCGGGTGTAGTGATCGACCACCGCATCGCCGAAGGCGGCGCGCAGCATGGCCGAGCCGCGGAACGCCTCGGTCGCGCGGGCGAGCGTGTGCGGCACGTCGGTCACGTCGGTCATGCCGTAGACATCGCCGCGCACCGGCTCGGCAAGCTCGAGCCCTTCCTCGATCCCGGCGAGCCCGGCGGCGAGCTGCCCGGCGCAGGCGAGATAGGGGTTCATGTCCGAGCCGGGGATGCGGCATTCGATGCGCACCCCCTTGGTATCCTCGCCCACGAGGCGAAAGCCCGCGGTGCGGTTGTCGATCGACCAGGCGGTTTTCGTGGGCGCGAAGGTGCCGGGCACGAAGCGCTTGTAGCTGTTGATATAGGGGGCCATCAGCAGCATGCACTCGGGCGCGTATTTCAGCAGGCCCGCCACGTAGTGCCGCATAGTCTGCGACATGCCGTGGGGCGCGCCCGCCTCGTGAAAGACGTTCTCGCCGCCGCGAAACAGCGACTGGTGGATATGCGCCGCGCTGCCCACCTTGTCGGCGCGCCATTTCGGCAGGAAGGTGGCCGCGTGCCCTTTCTGCGCCGCGATCTCCTTGACCGCGTGCTTGGCCAGCGTGTGCCGGTCGCAGGCCTCCACCGCGTCGCCGTAGCGGATGTTGAGCTCTTCCTGCCCGATCTCGGCCTCGCCCTTGGTATTCTCGACGGGGATGCCCATGGCAAAGAGCGCGTTGCGCACAGGACGCAGGACGTGTTCGTCGCGGGTGGAGAACTGGATCGAGTAATCCTGGTTGTATTTCACCAGCGGGTCGAGCGCGCGATAGCCGCTCGCGCGGATGTCGTCGTAACTGCGTTCGAAGAGAAAGAATTCCAGCTCCGTCGCCATCATCGGGGTGAGGCCCATGGCCTCGGCGCGTGCCATCTGCGCCTTGAGGATCTGGCGCGGGCTGTGCGGCACCGGGGCGTGGCTGTGGTGATCCAGGAAATCGCACAGCACCAGCGCCGTGCCCTCGAGCCACGGAACCGGGCAGAGCGTGGCGAGATCGGGCTTCATCGTGTAGTCGCCATAGCCCGCCGCCCAGCTTGTCGCCGCGTAGCCGTCGGGCGTGGCCATTTCCAGGTCGGTGGCCAGCAGGTAGTTGCAGCAATGGGTTTCGACATGTCCGCTTTCAAGGAAATTGGCGACGTGGAAGCGCTTGCCGACGAGGCGGCCCTGCATGTCCACGGCGCAGGCGAGCACGGTGTCGATCTCGCCGGTTTCGGCCTTGGCCCTGAGGGCGTCGAGGGTGAGGGCGGGCATTTGGTGGCTCCGTTCGGGGATGTGGGAGAGGGGGCCGGGGCACGGCCCCCTCCGGTGTCGGGATCGCGGGCGATCAGGTATAGCGGTAGGGACGCCCGGCCTTTTCCATGTCGGCGTTGTACTGCTTGAAGATTTCCACGACCCTGGCCTTGGTCGGGCTTTCGGCCGCGATTTCGTCCCAGAACACGCGCGCGGCGGCCTCGACCGTGGCCCATTCGGCATCGGGGATGGTGGTCAGTTGCATCTTCTCGCCATGCACGCGCAGCCGGGCCTCGCCGCCCCAGTACCACCACTGGCGGTAGTAATGCGACTGGTCGCAGCACACCCGGAACAGCGTCTGAAGGTCCTCGGGCAGTTCGTTCCAGCGCTCCATGTTGGCAAAGAACGAGCCCGCCCAGGCGCCCGAGATGTTGTTGGTGAGGAAATAGTTGGTCACGTCGGCCCAGCCCACGGTGTAATCCTCGGTGATGCCCGACCAGGCGATGCCGTCAAGCTCGCCGGTCTGCACCGCGACCTCGATATCCTCCCAGGGCAGGGTGACGGGAACCACGCCGAACTGCGACAGGAAGCGCCCCGCCGTCGGGAAGGTGAAGACACGCTTGCCCTTGAGGTCCTCGAGGCTGTGGATCGGGTCCTTGGTGGCGAAATGGCACGGGTCCCAGGCGCCGGCGCTGATATGCTTGACGCCGACCTTGGAATATTCCTCGTCCCAGATTTCGTTGAGCCCGTACTGGTTGAAGAGCACCGGCACGTCGAGCGAGTAGCGCGAGGCGAAGGGGAAATACCCGCCGAACACCGTCACTTCGGTGGGCGAGGCCATGCTGTCATCGTCGGATTGCACCGCGTCGATGGTGCCGCGCTGCATGGCGCGGAACAATTCGCCCGTGGGCACCAGCTGATCGGCGAAGAACAGCTCGATCTGCATGCGGTCGCCCGCGATCTTGTTGAACATGTCGATGGCGGGTTTCACGACGTGCTCGGCCAGCGCCGGGCCGGCATAGGTCTGCATCCGCCAGGTGATGGTGGATTGCGCCAGCGCGGGTGCGGCCAGCGGTGCGGCCATCGCACCTGCGCCCGCGGTGGTGAGGAACTTGCGTCTCGTGGTCATTTCTCCGGTCTCCTTGTTGTTGACGGGCCCCTTGGTCAGGGCTCTTCTGGGGTTAATTTCCGTAGATCAGTCCCGGCAGCCACAGCGCGATCTGCGGGAAGATCATCACCAGCGCCAGCGCCACCACCATCACCCCCACGAAGGGAATGATCGAGCGGTAGATGTCGCGCAGCCCGATCTCGGGCGGGGCCATGGCGCGCATCAGGAACAGGTTGTAGCCGAACGGCGGCGTCATGTAGGCGATCTGCGTGGTGATGGTGTATAGCACACCATACCAGATCAGGTCGAAGCCGAGCGCGCCCACGAGCGGCACGTAGAGCGGGGCCACGATCACCAGCATCGCGGTGTCGTCGAGGAACGTGCCCATGATGATGAACGACAGCTGCATCAGGATCAGGATCATCCACGGGCTCAGGTCGAGCGTCTCGGTAAAGAGCGCATCGATCGCCTGCACCGCGCCCAACCCGTCGAAGATCGCGCCGAAGCCCAGCGCGGCGAGGATGATCCACATGAACATGCACGAGATGCCCAGCGTGTTGCGCACGCTCGTCTCGAACACCGCGCGCGTCATCCGGCCCTTGAGCACCGCGGCAACGAGCGCCGCGAGCGCGCCGATGGCCGAGCTTTCCACCAGCGAAGTCCAGCCCTTGACGAAGGGCACCATCATCACCGCGAAGATCATCACCGGCAACAGCCCCGCGCGCAGCAGCCGCAGCTTTTCGGCCGTCGAGACGTTGCGCTCTTCGGGCGGCAGGGCGGGGCCCAGATGCGGCTGCACGCGGCAGCGGATGTAGATGTAGAGAATGAAGAGCGTGGCCATCATCAGCCCCGGCACCACGCCCGCCAGCCACAACTGCCCCACCGGCTGCCGCGCGATCATCGCGTAGAGCACCAGCACCACCGAGGGCGGCACGAGGATGCCGAGCGACGACCCCGCCTGCACCACGCCCGTCACCATGATCTTGTCATAGCCCCGGCGCAGCAGTTCCGGGAGCGCGATGGTGGCGCCGATGGCCATGCCCGCGACCGACAGCCCGTTCATCGCCGAAATCAGCACCATGAGGCCGATCGTGCCGATCGCCAGCCCGCCGCGCACCGGCCCCATCCAGACATGGAACATCTTGTAGAGATCGTCGGCGATGCGGCTCTCGCTCAGGACGTAGCCCATGAAGATGAACATCGGCAGCGTCAGCAGCGGATACCATTTCATCAGCTTCATCGCTGCCGAGAACGGCACCTCGGCCCCGCCGGTGCCCCACAGCGCCAGCGCCGCCACCGCGCCGACAAAGCCGATGGCCCCGAACACGCGCTGCCCGGTCATCAGCATGAGCATCATGCCCGAGAACATGACGATGGCGATCAGGTCCTGCGACATCAGGCGGTGTCCTCGCGGAGGGTTTCGAGATCGCGGAAAAGCTCGGCGAGGCATTGCAGCAGCATCAGGAACACGCCGAGGCACAGGATGGTCTTGATCGGCCAGAGCTGCGGGCGCCAGGCGGTCGAGCTGACCTCGAGAAAGCCGAGCTTGTCCTGTGCGGCGTCAAGACCGCCGGTGACGAGTGCGACGAACAGCTCGCCGAAGAAGGCGAAGGGCTCGGTGCCGAAATAGCCCAGCGCGTAGGCGGTGGAACTGACCGCGCCGTAGAACAGCACGCCGAGGTAGAACATCAGGAACAGCACCGTGATCGCGTCCACCTGCGCCTTTCGCCGCGTTGACCAGTCGCCGTAGAACAGATCCATCCGTACCGCCGAGCCAAGCTGCATCGAATAGGGGCCGCCGAGGACGTAATAGGCGACCATGACGAATTGCGCGGTCTCCAGCGTCCAGAGCGAGGGCGTGAAGACCGTCTTGGAGATCGAGGACCACAGCAGCACGCCCATCAGCACGAAAAGCAGGTACATCGCGATCCGCCCGATCACGCGGTTCATCCGGTCTATGGCCCGGATATAGGCGCGCATCAGCTCACGCATCCTGCGCCTCCCGCGGCATGAGGGCGGCCAGCGCGGGGCGCAGCAGGCGCAGCAGTTCGGCGGCGATCTCCTCGCGTGCGGGGGCGCTGCGCAACAGGTCGTTGCGCAGCTCCAGCATGACATTGGGCAGCCCGTTGGCGAGGCCGTGCAGCCGCAGGGTATGGGTCACGCCATCCTCGGGGCCGTAGGGCGCGTTGCGCACGATGCGGCGATGGGGCAGGGCGGGGGCGTGCGCGAGCATCGCATCGGCGAGGCGGCTGTCGGTATCGTGCAGGATGCCCGTCTCCACCTCGCGCGGCACGCCGAACCATGTCGGGCTGAAGCTGTGGACCGTGACGAGCGCGAAGGCCGCGCCCTGCGCCCGCCGCCGCGCGATCAGCCCCGCAAGCGCCTCGGTGAAGGGCGCGTAGACCGCGCGCACCCGCGCCGCGCGCCCGGCCTCGTCCAGCCCGGCATTTCCCGGCACGTCGATGGTCTCGGTCCGTGCGGGCGTGGCGCTCGGGTCCTCGGGCGGACGGTTGCAATCGTAGATCAGCCGCGAGACGCGCCCCGCGACGAGCGGCGCGTCGAGCGCGTGCGCGAGCAGCGTGGCCAGCGCCTCGGCACCCGGATCCCAGGCGGCATGGCTTTCGCGCGCGGCGGCATCGAGGCCCAGGTCGCCCCATGTGGCGGGAAAGTGATTCGAGGCGTGCTCGCAGACCAGGAGCACCGGGCCGCGCCCGTCCCCGTTCACGATTTCCACTGGTTTCGCGGCCTGTTCGACCATGTTTCCCCCTGTCGTTGGAAAAAGCTTTCCATGCGAAATGTTTTTCGTCAATATTTTTCCAGCGCACCCCGTGCAGGCAACCGGTCCATGCGCCGCCCGCCTGCCCGCGCTGCCCGAAAACCCGCCACCGGAGGGCCGCCCGTGACCGATCCCGCCCCCAAGGCCCCGCCCGCCGCGCCGACGGTGCGCCAGCTTCTGCGCCGGCATTACCCGTCGCTCACGCAATCCGAGCGCCGCTTCGCCAACGCGCTGATGGAGAATTATCCCGGCGCCGGGCTCGCCACGATCACTGCGGCGGCGGAGGGGGCGGGAGTGTCTGCGCCCGTGGTGGCGCGGCTGGTGCAGAAACTCGGGTTCAAGGGCTATCCGCAGTTTCACCAGGCGCTTCTGTCCGAGCTTCAGGCCAAGGTGTCGGGTCCCGCCGAGCGGCGCGCGGTCTGGGCCGCCGAGGCACCGTCGTCGCATATGCTCAACCGCTTTGCCCAAGCGATGACCTCGAACCTCGCGCAGACCTTCGCCAATGTCGATACCGCGCAGTTCGACGCTGCGGCGCGGGTGCTGGCCGGGGCGCCGGGGCTCTACGTCGTGGGCGGGCGGATCACGCGGGCGCTTGCGGAATACGCCTTTACCCATTTCCAGGCGGTGCGCGAGGGCGTGCGGCACCTCACCGCGGCCCCGGCAAGCTGGCCGCATTACGTGATCGACATGGCCGAGGGCGACGCGCTGCTCATCTTCGACATGCGGCGCTACGAGGAAAACCTGCTGCGCCTTGCCCGCATCGCCGCCGAGCGCGGCGTGCGGGTGATCCTCGTCACCGACCAATGGGCCAGCCCGGTGGCGGGGGTGGCCGAGATCACCTTCAACTGCTGGGGCGAGATTCCGTCCGCATGGGACAGCAACATCGCCACGCTATCGCTGGTCGAGGCGCTGATCGCCGCCACGCAGGAGGAACGCTGGCCCGACGCGCGCGACCGGTTCGAGCGGCTCGACCGGCTGTTCGAGATGACACGGCTGTTCCGCGATCCCTGAGCGTGCTCACATGTAGCCGCGCACGAGGCTCGCGGCGAGCAGCGACCAGCCGTCGGCGATGACGAAGAAGGCGAGCTTGAACGGCAGCGAGACGATGGCGGGCGGCACCATCATCATGCCCATCGACATCAGCACCGCCGCGATCACCAGGTCGATGATGAGAAACGGCAGGAAGATCAGGAAACCGATCTGGAAGGCGCGGGCGATCTCCGACAGCATGAAGCTCGGCACCAGCACCGAAAGCGGCGCGTCGGGCCCGGACGCGATGCCGCCCGCATCGGGGCGCAGCGCCGCCATCGCCTCGAACGTGGCGGCGTCGAGCCGCGCCGCCATGAAGCCGCGGAACGGTGCGAGCGCGCGCGGCAGCGCCTCCTCGAGCGCCAGTTCCTCGGCCACGAGCGGCGCGATCCCTTCTTGCCAGGCGGTGGTGAAGGTGGGCTCCATCACGAACCAGGTGAGGAACAGCGCGAGGCTGACCAGCAGCATGTTGGGCGGCGATTGCTGCAGCCCGATACCCTGCCGCAGGATCGACAGAACGGTGATGATGAACGGAAAGGCGGTGATCATGATGGCCAGCCCGGGCGCGAGGCTCAGCACGGTGATGAGCGCGATCAGCTGGATCGCCCGCCCCGAGAGCGAGCCGCCCTCGCCGAGCGAGATGGTGATATCCTGCGCCTGCACCGGGTCCGCGAGCAGGCAGGCCAGCGCGATGAGCGCGGCAAGCCCCGTGGCAAGGCGCGGCGGCGCGGCGGCGCGTCCCGGTGTCATCCCAGCCCGTCGCGCAGATTGGCCACTTCGGTGAGCCGCACGGCCAGTTGGCCGCCTGTCTCGCCCTCGATCTCCTCGAGCAGGCCGCGCGCGATCAGCCGCTCGCCGATATAAAGCTCGACCGTATCGTCGATGCGCCGGTCGAGCGGCAGCACCGCATCGCGGCCCATCGCGAGCAGTTCGCGGATCGCGGGCCGGGCCTTGCCCACCGAGACGGTGATCTCGATGGGCACGGCAGAGAACGGATTCGAGATGTCGGGCTCCGCCGCGGGGGGGCGGTTGGCGGTCGGGTCGCTCATGCGCTGGCCTTTCCTTGCTGGGTTTCGTCGAAGAAGGCCCGGATCGCGGCATCGATGCCCGCAAGCACCTCGGCGAGGTCGATCTCCTGCTCGGTCTCGCCGAGGCGCAGGTAGACCTGTCCGGGGGCGAGCGTCGCGTCCTCGATCAGGTCGGCCACGATGGCGGGG
>CAJXKX010000050.1 GCA_913055965.1 uncultured Roseovarius sp. | reverse complement strand
GCCTTCGGTGCAATCGACATAGCCAAGATCGGTCTGCGCCAGCCCGCTGATGCCGGGGCGCACGTCGTGGCGGCGGCGATAGCCGGGCACGCTGCGCATGTAGCGCCGGGCGTGGTGGAAATAGTCGGGCCGCGGGCCGATGAGGCTCATCTCGCCGCGCAGCACGTTGACCACCTGCGGCAACTCGTCGATCCGGCTGCGGCGCAGGAAATGGCCCAGCGGCGTGATCCGGTCGAGTTCGAGCGGGTCGTCGGCCTGCCGCAGCACCCGCATCGCCGGTCGCATGGTGCGGAACTTGATGGCGCTGAACGCGCGGCAGCCGCGCCCCATGCGCGGCTGGATGTAGAAGACCGGACCGCGATTGAGAAACGGGTTGACGAGGAACAGCACCACGCCGAAGAGCGCGACGACCGGCAGGAGAAGCAGGCTCAGCACGACATCGAATGTCCGCTTGCCCCAGCGCCGGTAAGCCCGTCCCGACCGGCGGGGTCGCGCCACGGGTTTGGGTGGGTCGAGCTCGACAATCTCGTATTTCAAAACCACGTCCCCCGGACAGCGCGATCAAATCCGGCGTCGCGCGCCTTCACGTCTCGGGCTTTTCGCCCCTGCCTGCGTTCCTACCATTTCGCAGGCGCAGCGGAAAGTGAAATTTGGCCGACATGGCTCTGCTTCCGGTAGATCATTTCCATATTCGCTGCCGCGAAAGACGATCCCCGCCCTACCCTTTAGTATACCCCCTTGTTCCGAATGATGTTTTCGAAGGCGAACGGCCCTGCACGACAAATCGGCAAAATCGTGCCACCGGGCCGCAGCCCCTTGCATCCGGCGCACGGCCTGCCTAATCGGCGCGCATGACCGCGATTTTCGACGCCGGGCCGCCGCCGCCCTGCCCCGACCGATTCAATCTCGCCGCGCATGTGCTTGGTGCCGCGGCGCGGTATCCTGACAAGGTGGCGCTGGCCGTGATCGGGCTCTCCGGCTCCGAGAGGTGGAGCTATGCCAGGCTCGAACAGGCGGTGCGCGGCACCGCGACGGGGCTGCTGGCCAAGGGGCTTGCCCCCGGCGACCGGGTGCTGATGCGGCTGGGCAACACGGTGGAATTCCCGCTTGCCTACCTCGGCGCGATCGCCGCCGGGCTGGTGCCGGTGCCCACCTCGAGCCAGCTGACCGCACCCGAGGTCGCGGGCGTGATCGCCACCACCGCGCCACGGCTGATCCTGCGCGGCGAGGGCATCGCCTGCCCCGAGGACGCGGGCCTGCCCGTGCTGGACGAGGCGGCGCTTCTGGCGATGCGCGACCTGCCCCCCGCCGACTGGCACATGGGCGATCCCGACCGGCTTGCCTATATCATCTACACCTCCGGCACCTCCGGTACGCCGCGCGCGGTCTGCCACGCGCACCGCGCCATCGTCGCACGGCAAATGATGCACGCGGGCTGGTACGGGCTGACGGACTCGGACCGGCTGTGCCACGCGGGCGCGTTCAACTGGACCTTCACGCTGGGCACCGGGCTGCTCGACCCGTGGCGCGCGGGCGCGACCGCGCTCATCCCCGCGCCCGGCGTCGCGCCCGCGCAGTTGCCGCTGCTGCTCAAACGCCACGACGCCACGATCTTTGCCGCCGCCCCCGGCGTCTATCGCAAGGTGCTCGCCGCCGGGCCGCTGCCGCCCCTGCCCCGGCTGCGCCACGGGCTCGCGGCGGGCGAGAAGCTGTCGGACACGATCCGCGCCCGCTGGCAGGAGGCCACGGGCACCGCGATCCACGAGGCCTACGGCATGTCGGAATGCTCGACCTTCATCTCGGCAAGCCCCGACAGCCCGGCCCCGCCCGGCACGCTGGGACGGCCGCAGAAGGGCCGCCGCGTGGCCATCGTCGACGCCGAGGGGACGCCCGTGGCGCGGGGCGCGGAAGGCACCATCGCCATCCGCCGCGACGATCCGGGCCTGATGCTGGGCTACATGGGCGCGCCCGAGGCCACGGCAGCGAAATTCGCGGGCGACTGGTTCCTCACCGGCGACCGGGGCGCGATGGACGCGACCGGCGCGATCACCTATCTGGGCCGCGCCGACGACATGATGAACGCGGGCGGCTTTCGTGTCTCGCCCATCGAGGTGGAGGCGGCGCTGGCCTCGCATCCCGGCATCCGCGAGGCCGCCGTCACCGATATCGAGGTGAAAGAGGATGCGCGCCTCGTCATGGCCTTCTATACTGGCCCCGAACCGCTCGACCCCGCGAGCCTCGACGCCCATTGCCGCGACCGGCTTGCGGCCTACAAATGCCCGCGCGGCTTCTTTCACGTCGAAAGCCTGCCGACGGGTGCGAACGGAAAACTCCTGCGCCGCGCCCTGCGGCCGATCTACGAGGCCCTCCATGGCGAGAACTGACACGGTCCGGCTCGACATCATCTCCGATCCGATCTGCCCCTGGTGCTATATCGGCAAGACGCTGCTCGACCAGGCGCTGGCCGAACGCCCCGATCACCCGTTCGAAATCCACTGGCAACCGTTCCAGCTCAACCCCGACATGCCCCCCGAGGGGTTGGACCGGCGCGCCTATCTGGAGGGCAAGTTCGGCGGGCGCGAGGGCGCCGCGCGGGCCTATGCCCCGGTGCTCGAGCGCGCCGAGGCGGCGGGGCTCGACATCGACTTCGCCGCGATCCCGCGCACGCCCAACACGCTCGACGCGCACAGGCTGCTGCATTGGTCCGAGGTCGAGGGTTGCCAGACGCCGATGGCCATGGCCCTCTTCCGCGCCTATTTCCACGAAGGGCGCGACATTTCCGATCACGAGGTGCTGGCCGATCTCGCCGACGGGCTGGGGATCGACGCGGCGCTCGTCTCGCGGCTGCTGGCCTCGGATGCCGACCGCGAGGAGGTGGCGGGCCGCGACGCGCAATTCCGGGAAATGGGCGTGACCGGCGTGCCCACCTTCGTCGTGGCTGGGCAACACGCGGTGCCCGGCTGTCAGCCGCCCGAGATGTGGCTGCGGGTGATCGACGAGATCACCGCGCAGACGGCGAACGGCGCGGGCTGAACGCGATGCGCGCGCGCACGCTGCTTGCC
This sequence comes from uncultured Roseovarius sp., assembly GCA_913055965.1. GTDB lineage: Bacteria > Pseudomonadota > Alphaproteobacteria > Rhodobacterales > Rhodobacteraceae > Roseovarius. The sequence continues at coordinate 6,346 of CAJXKX010000050.1, read as the reverse complement.
CTGCTCGTCGCCGTGATCGCCGGGGGCACGGTGTTCTTTCGCGCGGTCGAGGGCTGGAGCTGGCTCGACAGCTATTTCTTCACCGTGGTCACCCTCTCGACGGTGGGCTATGGCAACCTCGTGCCCGAGACGGTCGCGGGCAAGGTCGGCACAACGGTGTTCATCCTCGCGGGGCTCGGCATTTTCGCCGCCGCGATCCAGCGGTTCGGCTTTCACGCCATCGCCCGCCACCGGCGCGAGACCCAGGCCGAGGCCGAGGCCCGCCACGCCCTCGCCGCCCAGCGCAGCAAGAAGAAATGAGCGGCGCGCCGCCCCCCGCGCGCCCCGCCCTGCCGCCGCGCGCGGAATTCATCGCGCTGATGGCGATGATGGCCGCTTCGGTTGCGTTTTCCATCGACGCGATGCTGCCCGCGCTGTCGGTCATCGCCGCCGATCTGAGCCCCGGGGCCCCGAACCGCGCGCAGCTCATCGTGACCGCCTTTCTCGCAGGGCTGGGGCTGGGCACGCTGATCGCGGGGCCGCTGTCGGACAGCTATGGCCGCCGCCCGGTGATCCTCGCGGGGGCGGCGATCTACATGGGCGGCGCGGCGCTGGCGGTGCTGGCGCAGTCGCTCGACACGCTGCTCGCGGCGCGCGCGGTGCAGGGCCTCGGCGCGGCGGCGTTCCGCATCGTGGCGCTGGCGATCATCCGCGACGTGGCGGCGGGGCGCGAGATGGCGCGGCTCATGTCCTTCGTGATGATGGTCTTCGCGCTGACCCCGGCGATGGCCCCTCTGATCGGCGCGGGGCTCATCGCGCTGGCGGGGTGGCGGGCGGGGTTCGCGGCCTTCATCGTCTTTGCGCTGGTGCTGAGCGCGTGGATGATGCTGCGCCTGCCAGAGCCGCTCCCGCCCGCGCGGCGCAGCCCGTTCCGGCTGCGCCCGCTGGGGATGGCGGTGCGCACCGTGCTGGCCCATCCCATCACCCGCCGCGCGATCGCAGTGCAGATGCTGGCGATGACCACGCTCTTCACCTCGCTCAGCGTCGTGCAGCCCACGTTTCACGAGACTTTCGGGCGCGGCGGCGAGTTTCCCTTCTGGTTCTTCGGGATGGCGCTGGTGGCGGGCAGCGGCAGCCTGCTCAACGCGCGGCTGGTCGTGCGCCTCGGCATGGTGCGGATGGTGCGCGGGGCGCTGATGGTGCAGGTGGCGCTGACCTGCGCGGCGATCCTCGCCTGGACCGCGGGCCTGCCGCCGGGGGCGCAATTCGCGGTGTTCCTGGTCTGGCAGACCGGGGTGTTCGCGCAGGCGGGGTTCACGCTGGGCAATCTCAACGCGCTGGCCATGGCCCCGATGGGCGACATCGCGGGCATGGCGGCGAGCGTGACCGGCGCGGTCGCCACGCTTGGCAGCGTGGCGCTGGCCATTCCCATCGGCCAACAGTTTGACGGCACGCCGATGCCCGCGCATCTGGGCGTGCTGGCGGCGGTGCTGGCGGGGCTCGTGCTGTTGCACGGTCTGCGCGGCACGGCGGCGGAAGCGGCCTGAGCGGCAGCCGCCCCGCCCGGCGCGGGCCCGGGCTCAGCCGTCGAGATGCAGGTAGACGCGGCGGTTCTGGCGGCCCTTCTTCTCGATCTTGCCCAGCCGCAGCGCACCGATCTCGCCGGTGCGCGCCACATGCGTGCCGCCGCAGGGCTGAAGATCGACCCGGTCCTCGCCCGTCCCGATCCCGATCAGCCGCACCCGACCCGCGCCGCGCGGCGGGGCCGCGGACATGGTCTTGACCAGCCCCGGATTGGCATCGAGTTCGGCATCGGTGATCCAGTGCTCGGTGACCGCGAGATCACGATCCACCAGCTGGGCGAGGTGCGCGTCGAGCGCCTCGCGGTCCCCGGGGGCCTCGGGCATGTCGAAATCGAGCCGCGAGCGCGCCTCGCCCACCTGCCCGCCCGTCACCGGCAGCGGGATCACCACCGACAGCAGGTGCAGCGCGGTGTGCATCCGCATGTGCCGGTGCCGCCGCTCCCAGTCGAGCACCTGCAGCACCTCGGCCCCTACCGGCGGCAGCGCCTCGGGCGCGCCGGGCACCAGCGCGATCGCCTCCGCCCCGGCCTTGACGGCGGTGGCCACGGGCAGGCTGCCGCCCTGCCACTCGAGCCGCCCGCTATCGCCGGGCTGTCCGCCCCCCGAGGGGTAGAACACCGTCCGGTCGAGCACCACGCCGCCCTCTTGCGTGTGCGCGGCCACCCGCGCGGGGGCCTCGGCAAGGTAGGCATCCTCGCGAAACAGCATGTCGGTCATCGTCCGTCCCCCGCTCCGTCGCCATCGCCGCCCTCGAAATCGGCCTCGGTCAGTTGCACGGGCGCGGCGGTCGCAGGCTTCGGTGCGCCGCCCCCGTCCTCCTCCGGCGTGCCCGCCGCGCCGCGCGGCGGCATCGCGTTGCGGAACCACACGTCCTGCTGCGGGAAGGGGATTTCGATCCCCTCCTCGACAAAGCGGCGGGCGATCTCGTGGTTCATGTCGGAATGCACGTTCATCACCCAGTTCACATCGCGCAGGATCGCGCGGATCTCGAAATCGAGCGAGCTTGCGCCGAAGCCCCGGAACACGATGTTGGGTGCCGGGTTCATGAGCACCATGGGATGCGCCTCGGCGATCTCGCGCAGGATCGTCTCGACCTTGCGGGTGTCGGTGCCGTAGGCCACCCCCACCGGCACGATCACCCGGCCCACGGTGTTGCCGCGGGTATAGTTCGTCACCGTGCCGCTGACGAAATCGGCATTGGGCACGATCACGTCGGTTCGATCAAAGGTCTCGATCCGGGTCGAGCGCACCGAGATGGATTTGACATAGCCGTGCTGCCCGCCCACCTCGATCCAGTCACCCTCGGAAATCGGCCGCTCGATCAGCAGGATGATGCCCGAGACGAAATTCGACACGATGTTCTGCAGGCCGAAGCCGATGCCCACCGACAGCGCACCCGCAACGATGGCGAGCGAACTGAGGTCGATCCCGGCGCTGGTGATGGCGACCACCGCGGCGAGGAATATCCCGACATAGCCGGTGCCCGACACGATGGCGTTGCGCCCGCCGGTATCGAGCCGCGTCTTGGGCAGGATGGTGTTGCGCAGCGCCCCCTGCAACAGCCGCGTCACAACGTAGCCCAGCGCGAAGACGGCGGCGAAGGTGACGAACACCACCGGCGAAATCTGCACGCCGCCAAGGCTCACCCCTTCGGTGAAGCGCCGCCAGAAATCCATGAGCTGCGCCGGGCGCGCGCCCCAGATCAGCGCCAGGCCCGGCACCGAGCCGATCACCAGCGCGAACCCCGCCAGCACCGGCACCAGCGACTCGCTCGCGCCGTCGCGATTGCCTGTCACCATCACGTAGAGTTCGGTCAGCAGCCGCTGCACGATCACCAGCGCCGCCAGCAGCAGGAGCGACAGCGCCGTGGGCAGCATCAGCGCCTGCGCCGCCTTGACATAGCCCACCGCCGCCAGCAGCGGCCCGATCACCGCCACCGCGAGCAGCACCCGCGCGATAAGCCGCGCCACCCGGCCCGAGAAACCGGCCTCGCCGTCGTTCTCGCTCATGCAGGCGCGGCAATGCAGCGACAGGAGCGCGGCCAGCCGCCACAACAGCAGCCCGGTCAGCACCTGCACCGGGAAGATCACCACATTGGTCGCCGCCTCGCTCCAGCCGGCATTCCCCGCCACGTCCTGCACAAAGTAGAAGGCCGCGACCACCAGCCCCAGAAGCGCGCCGTAGAGCCGCCCGGAATACCGGCAGCGATCGTCGAGATGGAGCACCGGGCCGCGCGGCTCGTGACGCGGAAAGACCCGCTGCGCGAGCCAGCGCGCCAGCAGCAGGATGAAGGCGGCGGGCAGCAGCGCATCGAGCAGCATCTCGCCGCGCAATCCCAGCATCCCCGAGATGTCGGCCGCACGCACCAGCGCGAAGATGCCCGCATAGGGCAGAAACCATTCGCCCAGCGACGCGCCGAAGCTGGCGATCCAGCGCCCCGCGCTCGGGGCGTCGCCCACCAGCCGCAGCATCAGCCGCACCGACCAGCGCCGCCCCCGCGCCACCAGCACCAGCCCCAGCAGCGCCAGCACCACGATCACCGGCAGGTTGTCGCGCAGGATGGTGCGTTCGATCGGGCTTTGCCAGGATCGCGCCACCTCGCCGCTCACATCCCCCGCCAGGCGGTAGAGCGCGCGCAGCGCATCGGGCCAGTGCAGCGGGTTCACGGGCATCGGGCCGATGCGCAGCAACTCGGCCGTCTCGCGCTCGCGGATGGTCTTGTCGATCCCGGTGATCAGCCCGTCGGCGCGGCTGCGCGCCAGTTCGGCGGTCCGCACCGGCGCCTCGAGCCGGGTGAGGCGGCGATTGAGTTCCTCGCGCTGCGCGGCGATGTCGTCGGGCTCGGTGCCGGTCTCGGGCGGCGGCCCGATGGCGGCAAGCTGATCGCGCACGGTCTGGAGCGTGGTGGCATTGGCGCCCTGCGCGTCGAGGAATTGCTGGCGGAACGCCGCCACCTGCGCGCGCAGGTCTTCGAGCAGGGGCGTGGCCACCTCGCCGCTTTCGAGCGCGCGCTCGACCCGCGCGGCGAGGTCCTCCCACGCCGCGTAATCGGGCCCGCCCAGCGCCTGCTGCGCCTGTGCCGGGCCAGCCAGCGGTCCGGCGGGGGACAGGCCGAAAAGCGCGGTCGCCAGCGCCAGCCATATCGCCGCCAGCGCGTGCCTCATTCCACGAACACGCCCGGAATCGCGCGCGGCGCCTCGGTCAGCCAGCCCGGGACCGGCAGCCCCTTGCCGCGCAGGAATTCGGGATTCCACAGCTTGGACTGATAGCGCGTGCCGACATCGCACAGGATGGTGACGATGGTGTGCCCCGGCCCCATCTCGCGCGCGAGGCGCACGGCACCCGCGATGTTGACACCGGTCGAGCCGCCCATGCACAGCCCTTCCTCGGCCAGCAGGTCGAACACGATGGGCAGCGCCTCGGCATCCGGCACGCGGCAGGTGAAATCGGGGGTGAACCCTTCGAGATTGGCGGTGATGCGCCCCTGCCCGATCCCCTCGGTGATGGAATCGCCGGGGTTCTCTTCGCCGGTATAGATCTTGTAGAGGCCCGCGCCCTCAGGGTCTGCGAGGCCGATCTTCACGCCCTTGCCCTGCAGCGCCTCGGCCACGCCCGCCAGCGTGCCGCCCGAGCCCACGGCGCAGATGAACCCGTCCACGCGGCCGCCGGTCTGCTCCCAGATTTCCGGGCCGGTGGTCTCGACATGCGCCTGCCGGTTGGCCGTGTTGTCGAACTGGTTGGCCCAGATCGCGCCATTGGGCTCGGACCGCGCCAGTTCCTCGGCCAGGCGGCCCGAATAGCGCACGTAATTGTTGGGATTCTTGTAGGGGGCGGCGGGCACCTGCACCAGTTCCGCACCGGCGAGCCGCAGCATGTCCTTTTTCTCCTGGCTCTGCGTCTCGGGGATCACGATAACCGTCTTGAACCCCAGCGAGGCCCCCACCAGCGCCAGCCCGATCCCGGTATTGCCCGCCGTGCCCTCGACGATGGTGCCGCCGGGGGCCAGCAGGCCCTTCTTGACCGCATCGCGGATGATGTAGAGCGCCGCGCGGTCCTTGACCGACTGGCCGGGATTGAGAAATTCGCACTTCCCCCAGATCTCGCAGCCGGTCTCCTCGCTCGCGCGCCGGAGCCGGATAAGGGGGGTGTTGCCGACCGCCTCGGCGAGGTCGCGTGCCATGCGCATCCCGGTCTCTCCTGTCCTGATGTCCCGCGTTCTTGGTGTAGGCGCTGCGCCGCCGGAACTCAACCCGCCGCCCGCAGCCGCCCGCGTTCGCGCGCCAGCCACAGCAGGCACAGCACCAGCGGCCCGTTATTGGCCTCGCCGCTGCCGATCAGCCCCATCGCGCGGTCGAAGCCGATCACATGGGTGCGGATATCCTCGTTCTCGGTCTCGAGCCCGCCGCGCCCCTGCGTGACCTCTGGCAGGTCGCAGAGCCCGAGGAACAGGTGAAAGAACTCGGTGGAATAGCCGGGCGTGCAGTAGTGGCTGGAAATCCGCTCCAGCCCGCGCAGCGACAGCCCCGCCTCCTCGCGGCATTCGCGCCGCGCGCAGGCCTCGGGGCTCTCGCCGCCGTCCACGCGCCCCGCCACCGGCTCCAGCATCCAGGGCCGCCTATCCCCGCGTCCGAACGGCCCCATGCGGAACTGTTCGACCAGCAACACCCGGTCGCGCCGCGCGTCATAGGGCAGCACGATGGCCGCATCGGTGGCCACGAATACCTCGCGCCGCACAAGCGGGCTCATCCCGCCGCCGAATGTGGGATGGCGCAGATCGTACCTGC
>CAJXKX010000049.1 GCA_913055965.1 uncultured Roseovarius sp. | reverse complement strand
GTCGCCGCGCAGCAGGCGCGCGCGGTCCGCCAGATAGGCGGGGTCGAGCAGGCCATGCACCGGCACCGGCACGAAATCGCTGTCGGCAAGATACCGGCCCCGGTCGGCGAAGGCGAGGCGGCTCGCGTCGCCGATGAGCCGCCAGGCCTCGGGGCTGTCGGGGCCGAGCGCGGCGAGATCGGAGGGCGCGAGCATCCCGAGGATCTGCCCCACGGTAACGCCGCCCGACGAGGGCGGGCCCATGCCGCACACCTCGTAGACCCGGTAGGGCGCGCAGACCGGCGCGCGTTCGCGCACGGTGTAGATGGCAAGGTCGGTCGGGCTCAGAAGCCCCGGATTGCCCTCGGCCCCTCGCACCGTCTCGACGATATCAGCAGCGATCCCGCCGGTATAGAACGGCTCCGGCCCCTCTTGAGCCAGTGTGCGCAGCGTGTCGGCATAAGCGGGGTTGCGGAGCGTATCGCCCGCGCGGAGCGGCGTGCCCCCGGGCAGGAAATAGGCGCGGGTCGTCTCGAAGCGGGCCAGCCTCCCGGCATCCCGCGCCACCAGCTCCGCAAGCCGCGGGCTGACCGGGAATCCCTCCTCGGCAAGCCGGATCGCGTCATCGAACAGCCCCGGCCATTCGGCGCGCCCCCAGCGGTCATGCGCCTCGGCCATCAGCGCGGGCGTGCCGGGCACGCCTACCGACCGCCCGCCCACGACCGCCTCGAAGAAATCGAGCGGCTGGCCGCTCTCATCCTGAAAGAGCTGCGGGGTTGCGGCGAGCGGCGCGGTCTCGCGGCCGTCAAGCGTGGTGATCTCGCCCGTCTCGCCGTCATGCCAGACGAGGAACGCGCCGCCGCCCAGGCCCGAGCTTTGCGGTTCCACCAGCCCGAGCACCGCCTGCACCGCCACCATTGCATCCGCCGCCGTGCCGCCCGCCGCGAGCACCCCTGCCCCGGCCTCGACCGCGAGCGGGTGCGCGGCGGCGATCATCCAGTCCTGCGCCACCGACGGACGGCCCGCCGCCTTGGCCTCTGACGCGGCGCGCAGCGCCTCGGGCACCTGCAGCGCGCCGCCCCCCGGCCCTTCGGGCGCGACCGTGTCGGCGGCCTGTTGCGCCGCGACCGGCAGGGCCATGCACAGAAGGGTTGCCAGGATCGCCCGCATCGCCACCTCCCTCAGAGCGGATCGGTGCGCCACAGCGTCACCTTGAGCCCACCATGCGCCACCGGCGGGCCGGAGGGCAAGAACGGCAGGCCGGTCGCGCGGGCCAGCCCGCCATCGCTCGTCACCAGCCCTACGCGCCAGCCGCGCATCTCGCGACGCAAGGTCTCGCCGAGACTGCCATAGAGACCGAACAGGAGCTTGCGGTTGCCGATCCGCGCGCCGTAGGGCGGGTTGACCATGACGAGGCCGGGCGGCCCGTCGGGGCGGGCGAGCGCCGAGACCGGCTGGCAGGTAAAGGCGGTGCAGCCCGCGACGCCCGCGCGCGCGGCATTCTCGCCCGCCATGCGCACCGCGCCCGCGTCGCGGTCGAACCCGGCGAATCGCAGGGCCGTTTCACGCGGCTGGGGGGCCGCGCGCATCGCCTGCCATGCCTCGGGATCGAACGTGGCAAGGTCCTCGAAGGCGAATCGCCGGTCGCGCCCGGGCAGGAGACCGCAGGCGATCTCGGCGGCCTCGATCGGAAAGGTGCCCGAGCCGCACATCGGGTCGATCACCGGCTCGCCCCCGTCATAGCCGCATTGCCGCAGGAACGGCGCGGCAAGCGTCTCGCGCAGGGGGGCCTTGCCGGTGGCCTGCTTGTGGCCGCGCCGGTGCAGCGGTTCGCCCGAGGTATCGACGCTGAGGCTCACGAGGTCGTCCTCGATCCTGGCCATCACCCGGATCGCGCCCTCGCCCTCGCCCTCCGGTGCGCCGAGCGTCTCGGTGATCGCCCGCGCGACCCGCTGCGCGGCGGCCCCGGCATGGTAGATCTTCGAGCGGCGGCACGTCCCCTCGACCCTGACCGGCACGTCGGGGCGCAGCACCGCGCCCCAATCGAATTTCCGCGCGCGCTTGTCGAGCTGCGCGAGGTGCATCGCGCGGAACTCGCCGATCCGGGCAAGCACACGCGTCGCGCCCCGAACCGACAGGTTCGCGCGCCAGACCTCGGGCCAGCCGCCGCTGATCCCGACTCCGCCGGGCACGGCCCGCGCCGGGCCGAAATCGAGCGCCGAGACCTCGGAGGCAAGCACCTCCTCGAGACCGGGGGCGGTGGCCAGGAAGATCGGAAAGGACACGCCGCTCAGAGCATCGCCGGCACGACCTGATCGGGCGGGCGGTGGCCGTCCTGATAGGTCTTGATGTTGATGATCACCTTCTCGCCCATCTCGATCCGCGCCTCGCGGGTGGCCGATCCCATATGCGGCAACAGCACCACGTTGGGCAATTCGCGCAGGCGCGGGTTGATCTCGGCCCCGCGTTCGTAGACGTCGAGCCCCGCGCCCGCGATCTCGCCCGCGCGCAGCATCCGGGTAAGCGCGTTTTCGTCGATCACCTCGCCGCGCGAGGTGTTCACGATCACCGCTTCGGGCTTCATCAGCTTGAGCCGTCGTGCGTTCATCAGGTGAAAGGTCGAGGGCGTGTGCGGGCAGTTGATGCTCAGCACGTCCATCCGCGCCACCATCTGATCGAGGCTCTCCCACCAGGTCGCGGCGCAGTCCTCCTCGATCTCGGGGCGCAGGCGGCGGCGGTTGTGGTAATGCACCTGCATCCCGAAGGCCGCGGCACGATGCGCCACCGCCTGCCCGATCCGCCCCATGCCGAGAATGCCCAGCCGCCGCCCGGCGATGCGCCCGCCGAGGAACGCGGTCGGCGACCACCCCTGCCAGTCGCCCGACTGCATCGCCGCCAGCCCCTCGGGCAGGCGGCGCGTCACGGCAAGGATCAGCGCCATGGTCATGTCCGCGGTGTCGTCGGTCAGCACGCCGGGCGTGTTCGACACGAGAATGCCGCGCTGCCGCGCCGTCTCGACGTCGATATGATCCACCCCCGCCCCGTAATTGGCAATGAGCCGCAGCCGCTCGCCCGCCTGGGCGATCAGCCCGGCATCGATACGGTCGGTGATGACCGGCACCAGCACATCCGCCTCGCGCATCGCCGCCGCAAGCTCCTCGCGGGTCATGGGCGTGTCATCCTCGCGCAGCCGCACGTCGAAAAGCTCCTGCATCCGCCGCTCGACCGGCTCGGGCAGGCGTCGCGTGACGACAACACTCAGGGTTTCTGATGGCATGGCGGCCCTCCTCCGGCTTTTCTTTCGCGCGCGGTGCTGGCAGAGTGGCGCAGGATAAGGCGGGGCACAAGAACCCTTGCCGGTGGACCGGGCAGAAATCGGAGAGCGTGCATGCGGCGGCTTGTCATGGCCTTTCTCGTCGTGGCCCTTGGCGGCGCAGCCGCCGTCGCGCAGGATCGCGGGCCCGTGACCGGGCTGCCGATGCCGCGCTACGTCTCGCTCAAGGCCTCCGAGGCCAATGTCCGGCGCGGCCCCAGCCTCACCCACCGGATCGACTGGGTCTACAAGCGCCGCGCCATGCCGCTGCGCCTGACCGCCGAGTTCGGCCACTGGCGCCGCGTCGAGGATCGCGACGGCGCGGGCGGGTGGGTCCATTACTCGCTGCTGTCGGGGGTGCGCACCGCCATCGTCGAGCAGGACCTGCTCGACATGCTGGCGCGCCCCGATCCGTCGGCGATGGTCGTCGCGCGGCTCGAGGCGGGGGTGATCGCGCGCCTTTCGGAATGCGGCCCGGCCTGGTGCGCGCTCTCTGCCGGGGGGCATGACGGCTGGGTCCCCAAGGCCGCGCTGTGGGGCGTGGCGGCGGACGAGATCGTCGAGTAGACGACCCCGCACCGCCCTCGCACTTTTTTTCCGCTGCGCTCTTGATCCGCCCCGACCGCCGGAGTAATGAGCGCAGCACGCTGGGGTGTAGCCAAGTGGTAAGGCAGCGGTTTTTGGTACCGTGTACCGTAGGTTCGAATCCTACCACCCCAGCCAGAACCTCCCTGTCTCGAAACCTGTGGAACGGTGCGGTGGGCCGCCCGGTCGGGCGGGTGTTGGGTTCAGGTCCAGCTACGCTCGGCGCATACGGCCCCGCGGGCATCCGGGCATCAGGGTGTCATGGGCGAGCGGATTCTGGCGGGGCCGATCCGGACAATGGGGCTGTCGTGCCGGTGCCGGAAAACGAGCGTTTCGAGCAAGGCTGCGGCGCAGGCCCCCAGAGCGCGCCGCCCGGCAGATGCGCGGAGCAGCGCTTGGCGGACGATGCGCCCGCTCGTAAGCTGGCCGAACCAGGCGCTGCCGGTCGGCGAGGGTCGGCCGGATGTCATTCCAGGGGGGTGCAGACATGCTGAAACTGTTCGGGCTGTTCAGGAGCGTCGTGTTTCTCGGATGGCTCAGTGCCGCGCTCGTCTCCACGACGATTGCAACGGGTATCTGGGCGTTTCAGATGACATCGACGGTGGCGGCGTTGAGCGCGCAGGCGGCCTCTGCGGCCGTCGCACATCGAAAGCAACTCGCAAGAGCGGTCGCGAAGACCAAGGCGAAGGCGCGGCTGCGACGGGCTGTCGTCGCTCTTCCGGCGGTCGGCATGATCGCCGTGGGGGATTTCGAAGAACAGGACTACCAGGAATGGCTGGCGGAGAACCCGGACGGCACGCGCCGGCAATACGCCTGCGAGGTCGCGACGCTGACCACGGACGTGATCGACGACGTTCTGCAGGATCTGCCGGACAGGCTGCGGCCAGAGCCGGAAACGGTGTTGGGACGCATGCAGGAATGCGGATAGATCCGGGTATCCGGGGGCTGAACCGGTCGCTGACCGGGCTCGCGCCCCGAATCCGGACCGCGCCGCTCAGAGCTGCGTGTCGGGCGTGCCGCATTCGAGGAAGCGGCCACGGCCCGGACGGGCGTGCAGGGTGCCCGCGTACACGACGACCTCGCCGCGCGACAGCACGGTTTCCGGCCAGCCGGTGACGACGCGGCCCTCGTAGGGGGTGTAATCGACATTGTGGTGCAGCAGCGCGTTGCGGATCGTGACCTCGCGCCGCTCGTCCCAGATCGCGAGATCGGCATCCGAGCCGATGGCGATGGTGCCCTTGCGGGGATAGAGCCCGTAAAGGCGCGCCGGGTTGGTCGCGGTCAGCGCCACGAAGCGGTTGAGCGAGATGCGCCCGCGCCCGACCCCTTCGGAGAACAGCAGCGGCATCCGCGTCTCGACCCCCGGTATCCCGTTCGGAACGTGGACGAAGCTCGCGCCCTCGCCGCGCACCTTCTTGCCGGTGGGGCTGTCGAACAGGTAGGGCGCGTGATCCGAGGAGAACACCTGGAAGGTGCCATTGGCGAGACCGCGCCAGATCGCCTCCTGGCTGGCGGTGTCGCGCGGCGGCGGCGAGCAGATATGCTTGGCCCCCTCGAAGCCCTCCAGATCGAGATCGGCGGCGGTCAGCAGGATGTATTGCGGGCAGGTCTCGGCAAAGATGCGCAGCCCCTTGGCGCGGGCGGCGGCGATCTGATCCATCGCCTCGGCCCCCGAGACATGCACCACCAGCACCGGCACGTCGACAATCTCGGCCAGCGAGATGGCGCGGTGGGTGGCCTCGCGCTCGGCGATCGCCGGGCGGGCGTCGGCATGGTGGCGCGGCGCGGTCTGCCCCGCGCGCTCCAGCGCCTCGGTGAGCCACGCGATGGCATCCGAATTCTCGGCATGGATCATCGTCAGCGCCCCTTCCCGCCGCGACAGCGCGAGCACCTCGATGATCTCGCGGTCAGCGAGCTTGAGATCGTCATAGGTGGTGTAGATCTTGAAGGAGGTGTAGCCCTCGCGGATCAGCGCGGGCAGTTCCTGCCCCACGACCTGCGGGTTGGGGTCCGTGACGATCAGGTGAAAGGCATAGTCGATGAGCGGCTTGCCCTCGGCGCGGGCGTGGTAATCCTCGATCGCGGCGCGCAGGCCGTGGCCCTTCTGCTGGCAGGCGAAGGGGATCACCGTGGTGGTCCCGCCGAACGCCGCCGAGCGGGTGCCGCTGTCGAAATCGTCGGCCATCACCGACCCGTCGGAGGTGGGCTGATCGAGATGCACATGCGCATCCACCCCGCCCGGCAGCACCAGCCGCCCGCGCGCGTCGATCTCTTCGCGCCCCGGTCCGAGCGCCTGCCCCAGCGCCGCGATCCGGCCTTCGAGAATGCCGATATCGGCGTGAAACACATCCGAGGCGGTGGCGATCCGCCCCCCTCTGATGACAAGGTCGAACTCTGCTGTCATGGGATGTCCCGCTCCGGTCTGAAGGTGCTGCGCGTCAGGGTCCGGCTCATGAGCCGCGCTGCGCCAGCAAATCTATGGTCTGCGCGCCCGAGGCGATCAGGTGCTTGCGCCAGATGCGCCGCGCGCGGTCGGCATCGCCCGCCTCGAAGGCCGCCATGAGGTCGAGATGTTCCTGCATCGCCTCGTCGCGCCGCGCATCGTTGCCCAGCGCGATGAAGCGGACGCGCTCGGCCTGCTGCGCCAGCCGGTTGCGCTGATCGGCGAGGATCGGGTTGCGCGCGATCTCGACGATCCGGTCATGGATGCGGCGATTGAGATCGAAATAGGCGGTGCGGTCGGCCTCTTGCGCGAAATTCCGCATTTCCTCGTGCAGGCCGCGCAACTCGTCCAGTTCGCCGGCGGTCATGCGCTTGCAGGCCAGTTCCGCCGCCAGCGCCTCGATCCCGGCGATCACCTCGAACAGGTCGCGGGTCTGCTGCACCGTCACCTGCGACACCGACGCGCCCCGGTTGGGCGTGAGGTCGATCAGGCTCTCGGTGGCCAGCAGCTTCAGCGCCTCGCGCAGCGGCGTGAGCGAGACCCCGATCTCGCCGGCGAGGTCGTTGACCGCGAGCTTCTGCCCCGGCGCGAGCCTGCCCGTGATGATCCGGTCGCGCAGGTCGTCGGCCACCTGTTCGTGCAGGGATTTGCGGCTGAGCCGGACCTTGCCGTTCGGGGCCATCGCCGCGCGCTTCGATACCCTGTTCATGGCGTCTTTCCTTTCAGGCGTGGTCGGTATGCGCGATCCGCGATGCGAGCGCCTCGGACAGCCCGACCGAAGGCTTGGCCGCCGGGCGCGCGAAGCTGCCGCATCTTGCCCCGACCGGGCGCAAGGCCGCAAGCGTCGTCGCCTGCCGCAGCGCCGCCTGCGCGCAGTCCACCACCGGCACCGGGATGCGTTCGCGCACCTCTGGCGCGAGCCCCGCAAGCGGCGCGCCCGCGAGCACGATCACGTCCGCGCCATCCTCTTCGACGGCACGCATCGCGAGATCCACCAGGAGATCGGCCTTTTCCGCCTGCACCTCCGAAATCGAGCGGAACGCGCCATCGAGCATCCGTATCCCCGCGCAGCGCGCCTGCAGCCCGTGCCAGTCGACGCATTCGCGATACCACGGCCCCAGCGCCCGCGCGAAGGTGACGATGGAGAACCGCCCCCCCAGCATGCAGGCGGTCAGCATCCCCGCCTCGGCAAGCCCGACCACGGGGATGTCGAACAGTTCCCGCGCCGCGCCCAGCCCGGGATCGCCGAAGGCGGCGACGATGGCGGCGTCATAGTCGTGGTGCCGCTCCGCGAGGATCTCCAGCACCGACACGCCGCCGAACACCGCCTCGGTGCGGGTCGAGATATAGGGCACGCCGCGCGGTGCCGTCACGCTGTCGAGCGTGGCCCCCTCCGGCAGCACCGACCGCGCGGCGCGGGTCAGCAGGTCGGTCAGCGCGTCCGAGGTGTTGGGGTTGATGAGAAGTATCTTCATGTCTTTATCTTCTTTGCTTGCTCAGTAGCCCAGCGCGCGCGGCAGCCATGTCACGATGCCGGGAAAGACCAGGCACAGGATCAGGACCGCGTATTGCACCGCGACATAGGGCCAGACATTGCGGATCAGCGCGGCCATCGAGACGCGGGTGATCCCGCTCATCACGAAGAGCACCACGCCCACCGGCGGCGTCATCATGCCGATCACGAGGTTGAACACGAACAGGAAGCCGAACAGCAGCGGGTCGATCCCGAAGGTCGAGGCGACCGGCGCGAAGAGCGGCACCAGCATGATGTAGGCGGCGTTCGATTCGATGAACATGCCGACCACGATCAGGATGCTCATCACCAGCACCAGAAAGACCGTCGGGTTCTCGCTGACGCCCTGAAGGAAACCGGCCATCGCGGCGGGCACCATGTCGATGGTGAAGAGGAACGTCACCCCCGCCGCGAAGGCGATGAGCGCCCCCACCATGGCCGAGCCGATCGCCGCCTGGAACAGCGCCGGCATGAGATCGCCCGGCTTGAGCTCGCGGGTGACGAAAAAGCCCACGATCACGGCATAGGCGACCGCGATTCCCGCGCCTTCGGTCGGGGTGAACATCCCCGCCACGATGCCGCCCACCACCACCACGGGCATCGCCAGCACCGGCAGCGCGCGATAGGTCTCGACCAGCGCGACCCGGATCGAGAAGCGGTCACCGGTCAGCTTGAATCCGCGGCGCACCGACAGGAGCGACGCCACCGCCATGAAGCCCAGCGTCAGCAGGATGCCGGGCACCACACCCGCCATGAAGAGCCCGCCCACCGATACCGCCGACCCGGCCATGAGCGCGTAGACGATCATCGCGTTCGAGGGCGGGATGATGGCACCGAGATTGGCGGCGGAGGCGACGACGGCGCTGGAATAGCCGTCGTCATAGGTCTTGCGCATCGCGGGCACGAGCGTCGAGCCCAGCGCCGAGGCAGAGGCCACCGCCGCGCCCGACACCGCCGCCAGCATCATGCCCGCGACGATGGCGACATGCGCCAGCCCGCCATGCAGGCGGCCCACGATGGAGTTCGAGAATTCGATCAGCCGCTGCATGATCCCGGCGCGGACCATAAGCTCTCCGGCCAGCATGAAAAGCGGGATCGCCATCAGCGGAAAGCTGTTGACCGCGTGCATCATCCGCTGCGGCATCACCGTCAGCTCGATGCCGCCGACCAGGAAGCCGCCCAGCGAGGCGAAGCCCAGCGCGAAGGCCAGCGGCATGCCCAGCAGCGCCAGTGCGAAGAACACGATCACGACGGTCAGGGTCATTGCGCTGGCTCCTTCGCCCAGGTGTCCGCGCCGCCCCAACCCAGCAGCACGAGGTGCAGGATCGAGTGCGCCGCGGCGACGAGAACGGCGATGTAATAGACGGCCGCGGTCATGTTCAGCGTCGGCATCAGCTCGGGCCAGGTGTAGATCGCGACCTCGGTGGCGAACCAGAAGATGGCGATCATCAGCGCTGCGCCAAGGAAGGCGGTGACGCGGAAGATCAGGTCCTGGGCGCGCTGCGGCAGGGTGACGACAACCGCGTCGATGCCGACATGGATGCCGGCGCGAATGCCGTGGGGCAGGGCCAGGAACATCGCCCAGACGAAGGCGAGGCGGGCGGTTTCCTCGGACCAGTCGATCGACGCCGAGAGGGC
>CAJXKX010000048.1 GCA_913055965.1 uncultured Roseovarius sp. | reverse complement strand
GGTCGCGATGGGGGTTGAGGCCCATCGTCTCGGTGTCGATCGCCACGACCGGGCCGAGATCGAGCCCGTCGGGCAGGTCGCCTTGATAGAGGTGGTTCGCCATGAAATGCGCCTTTCGCGCCCCGCGCGGGGCCATACCTTGAAAACAGCGGGTCGGAGCCTGATTAGGCGGTTTCGCCGCGTGCCTCAACCCGGATATGGGGCGGCTGCGGGGGAATGGCAGGGCGGCGGGCGCGATCGTGCTTGCGGTTCGGGGGTGGCTCGGCCACAAATCGGGCGGATACCGAGGAGGAGCCCCCATGAGCCAGGCCGAGACACGCGCCGCCGATTACCTTGCCCGCAGGCTGTACGAGGCGGGGTGCCGCCACGCCTTCGGCATGCCGGGGGGCGAGGTTCTGACGGTGATGGATGCGCTGGCGCGGGCCGGGATCGAGGTGACATTGGCGCGGCACGAGAATGCCGCCGCCTTCATGGCCGAGGGGGTCTGGCACCGCACTGGCGCGCCCGGCATCCTGATCGCGACGCTGGGGCCGGGGGTGCTGAATGGTGTGAACGCCATCGCCAACGCGCATCAGGACCGGGTGCCGCTGATCGTGATTTCCGGCTGTGTCGATGCCGACGAGGCGCTGACATATTCCCACCAGATCCTCGATCACGAGGCGGTGCTGGCGCCGATCACCAAGGCGACGTTTCGCCTGACGGCGCAGGGGGCCGATATCATCGCCGACAAGGCGGTGGGCATCGCCACCGAAGGGCGGCCCGGCCCGGTGCATATCGACGTGCCGATCTCCGTGGCCGATGAGCGCGTGAGCCTGCCGCGCCTGCGCCGCCGCCCCGACGCGGTGCCGATGGTGCCCGCCGCGCCGGGGGAGGCGCGCGACTGGCTGGCGGGGGCGCAGCGCCCGGTGATGATCGTGGGGCTCGATGCGGTCAACGAGGGGGCGGGGGCGGCGATCCTGGAGGTCGCGGAGCGCCTGAACATTCCGGTGATCACCAGCTACAAGGCCAAGGGGATCATCCCCGAGACGCATCCGCTGTGCCTTGGGGGGGCGGGGCTCTCGCCTTTGGCGGATGGCATCCTCGTGCCGCTCGTGAAGCGGGCCGACCTGATTCTCTGCGTGGGCTATGACCCGATCGAAATGCGCCCCGGCTGGCGCGAGATCTGGGATCCGGCGCAGGTGCGGGTGATCGACATCGCCGCCGTGCCGAATGACCAATACATGCATCAGGCGACGATGAATATTGTGGGGGCCTGCGGGCCGTCGCTTGCGGCGATTGGCGAAGGGGTCACGCCCCGCGCCACCTGGCCCGGCGGTGAGGTGGCGGAGGCGCGCGCGGCGCTGGCGCGGGCCTTTCCGGCCGATGACGACTGGGGCGCTGCCGCCGTCATCGCCGAGGCGCGCGCGGTGTTGCCCGAGGACAGCATCATTACCGTCGATAGCGGCGCGCATCGCATCCTGCTGTCGCAGATGTGGGTGACGCATCACCCCCGCTCGGTGCTGCAATCCACCGCGCTTTGCACCATGGGGTGTGCCGTGCCGCTGGCGATGGGGGCCAAGATCGCCACGCCCGAGGCCACCGTGGTGAGCTTTTCCGGCGATGCCGGGTTCCTGATGGTGGCGGGGGAGCTTTCGACCGTGGCGGAGTTGAACCTGCCGCTGATCTTCGTCGTTTTCGTCGATGCGAGCCTTGCGCTGATCGAGAAGAAACAGCGCGAGCGGCAGATGACCAATCTGGCGGTCGATTTTGGCCATCATGACTTTGCGGCCATCGGCCGGGCCTTTGGCGGCCATGGTGTGCGGGTAACGAACCGGGCAGAGTTGCGCGCGGCATTGGACGAGGCGCAACAGGCCGACACGTTTACCGTCATCGCCGCGGAAATCGACCGCGGCTCTTATGACAACCGTATCTGAGGAGATGCCCATGCCCGGCCCGCTCGATGGTCTCGTCGTTCTCGACCTCAGCCGTATCCTGGCGGGGCCGACCTGCACGCAGCTTCTGGGCGATCTGGGGGCCGAGGTGATCAAGATCGAGAGCCTCGCGGGCGATGATACGCGGCAATGGGGCCCGCCCTTCGCGATGGATGCCGAGGGGCGGCCCACGGACCTGTCGGCCTATTTCATGTCCTCCAACCGCAACAAGAAATCGGTGGCGGTGGACCTGACCGATCCCGAGATGCAGACGATGCTGCACGATCTGGCGGGGCGCGCGGATGTGGTGATCGAGAATTTCAAGCCGGGCGGATTGCGGAAATACGGTCTCGATCACGAGACGCTCTGCGCTGCCTATCCGGGCCTTGTCTATTGCTCGATTTCCGGTTTCGGCCAGACCGGGCCGAACCGTGACAAGCCGGGCTATGACCTGATGGCGCAGGGCTATGGCGGGATCATGTCGATCACCGGCGAGGCGGGCGAAGAGCCGATGAAGGTGGGCGTGGGCGTGGCGGACGTGGTCTGTGGGCTATACGCCGCCACGGGCATTCTGGCGGCGTTGCGGCACCGCGATGCGACCGGTGAGGGGCAGCATATCGACCTCGCGCTGGTGGATACGACGATGTCGTGGCTGGTCAATCAGGGGCTGAATTACCTGACTTCGGGCATCGCGCCGACGCGGGCGGGCAACGCGCACCCGAATATCGTGCCCTATCAAGTGTTTGCCACCTCGGATGGGTATGTGATCGTCGCGGTGGGCAATGACAGCCAATATGCGCGGTTCTGCGATTATCTGGGCCAGCCTGACTGGGCCACCGACCCGCGTTTCGCCACCAACACGGCGCGATTGGCGCATCGCGACACGCTGGTGCCGATGATCGCCGATGCGCTGATGGGCCGGACCATGCAGGACGTGATCGACGGGCTGGAGGCGCGCCGCGTGCCTGTGGGGCCGGTCAACACGATCGAACAGGCGCTGGAAAGCGATCAGGCGCAGGCGCGGGGGATGACCATCACCCTGCCCGCGCCGCAGACCGCGGCGGGCGAGGTGCGGTTGATCGGCAATCCGCTCAAATTCTCGCGCACGCCGGTCAGCTATCGCACGGCCCCGCCTGCAACGGGAGCGGATACCGACGCCGTGCTCAAGCGGTCTTGCGACGATCTGTAACCTTGGATCGCGGCCACGTGATTTGCCGCGACGCAGGTGGTCGCGTAGCCCTCCGGGTATCAACCCGGAGGTGTATTCATGCAACGATTTCTGAAACTTCTCTCCATTCTCATGATCATCGCCGCGCCCGCGCAGGCGCTGGAGCCGCGTGAGGGCTGGGTGATCCACGCCACCGGCAAGAGCTTTGCCGATCTGGTGCAGGCGGTGCGCGACGCGGTGAGCGCCGCCCCCATTGCCATCGTGACACAGGCGAGCGCCTCGGACGGGGCGCGGATGCAGGGGCACAGCATCCCCGGCAACCGCGTTTTCGGCCTTTATCGCAACGATTACGCGCGCCGCATGCTGGCGGCGAGTATCGCCGCCGGGATCGAGGCTCCGATTCGGATGTATGTGACCGAGGATGCCGACGGCACCGCCACGCTCAGCTACAAGACGCCTTCGGCGGTGTTCTCCCCCTATTTCGACGAGGGCGGGGATGCGCTGCGCGGCCTGGCGGAAGAGCTTGACGCGGTGTTCGAGGGCGTGGCGCGGGCAGCGGTGGCCGAGTGAGCAGCAGACTCGCCGCAAGCGGGTTTTCGCGCAGCACGCTTCGCCCAGGACTTGAGCGATGATGCACAAGACGTCACATTCTTCACGTGATGAATAACGTATTGGTGAGGTATCTCGCGACCATGTTGCCGGTGTCACATCTAGCGGGCTAGCTGAACCAAAGCGATTGCCGAAAGGAAACAGGGCCATGCGTAACGATCAATTCGGGTATGAAACCTCGCTCTCCTCCGCGCAGGCCGTCAGTGCCTGGGACGGGCTGGTGCTTGCGTTTCTCGCCCATGCGGCCGCGACGCCCGAACATCTCGGCAATCTGCTCGAGGCAGAGCCCGATTACGCGGCGGCGCATGCGGTCAAGGGGCTGTTCTGCCTGATGCTGGGCCGCAGCGAGATGACCGAGACCGCCCGCGCGGCGCATGAGACGGCGATGCTGTGTGCCAGGCAGGGTGCGCCGACGGCGCGCGAAATGGGCTATGTGCGCGCGCTGGGCGCATGGCTCGACGGGCAGCCGTCTGTTTCGGTGCGCGAGATGGAGGCGATCCTCACGCGCTGGCCCGAGGATGCGCTGGCGATGAAGATCGGCCACGCGATCCGCTTCATCCTCGGCGACCGGCACGGGATGCGCGCCTCGATCGAGGCGGTGCTGCCCGCCTATGACGCGGCGAACCCGGCGCGCGGCTACCTGTTCGGCTGCCACGCCTTCGCCCTCGAAGAGACGGGCGACTACAGCCGTGCCGAGACGGCGGGGCGCATGGGGCTCAGCCTGTCGCCCGACGATGCCTGGGGGCTTCATGCCGTGGCGCATGTCTATGACATGACCTGCAACGCGCGCGCCGGGCTCGACTGGCTGGACGGGCGCGAGCACGCCTGGGCGCATTGCAACAATTTCCGCTACCATGTCTGGTGGCACAAGGCGCTGATGCATCTCGATCAGAACGAGATCGAGGCGGTGTTCGATCTCTACGACACCGAGGTGCGCAAGGATCATACAGACGATTTCCGCGACATCTCCAACGGCACGTCGCTGCTGATGCGGCTCGAACTCGACGGGCATGACGTGGGCGACCGCTGGGAAGAGATGGCGGATATCTGCGAGACGCGCACCGAGGATGCCTGCCTCATCTTCGCCGACCTGCACTACCTGCTGGCGCTGATCGGCGGCGGGCGCAAGACGGCGCTGCAACGGATGATGGCGCGGCTGCATGCCGATGCCAAGCGCTCGGGCCAGAGCGAGATGATGGCCCGGATGGCGAATCCCGGCCTGTCGGCGGCGGCGGGGCTTGAGGCTTTCGGCGAAGGGGATTACAGATCGGCCTTCCTCAACCTGGGACGGGCGCGCCATTCCATGCAGCTTGCCGGCGGTAGCCACGCGCAGCGCGACATTTTCGAACGGCTGACCATCGACGCCGGGATCCGTGCCGGATTCCTCGACGAGGCCGAGACCATGCTGGGCGAGCGCAGCGCGCGCCGCACCGGACGGCATGACCGCTATGCCACGACCCGGCTCGATCTTATTGCCGAGACGCGCGGCGGATGGGGCGAGGCCGGGCGCCTGCCCGCCGAGTGAGCGCGCGAAACACGATCAGCAAGGACACGACACCGCCATGACGAGTGTTGCCGATCCAGCGATGTCAGGCGGTGCCGCCCGCCAGGCCTCTGCCACGCCCGCGGCCTCGACCCGCGACATCCGGCTGGATTTCTTTCGCGGGCTGGCGATGTTCATCATCCTCGCCGCGCACACGCCGCGAAACTTCTTTACCAGCTGGATCCCGGCGCGCTGGGGGTTTTCCGACGCGACCGAGATTTTCGTGTTCTGCTCGGGCATGGCCTCGGCCATCGCCTTTGGCCGGACCTTTGATCGCGCGGGCTGGCGGCTGGGCTCGGCGCGGGTGGGGTTTCGCGTCTGGCAGGTCTACTGGGCGCATATCGGCCTGTTCTTCGCCACCGCGACCATGCTCGCCGCGATCGACCATTTCGGCGACTTCGACAAGGCCTATATCGGCTCCGGGCTCTTTACCCTGACCTACGTGCCGAATTATTTCGACATCCTGCCGATGTATCTGGTGATCCTCGTGATGATGCCGCTGATGATGGCGCTGAGCCGCGTCAGCGTCTGGGCGGTGTTCGCCGCGATGGCGCTGATCTGGCTCTTCGCGCAGCGCTGGGTGCTCGATGCGTTCGGGCTCATGGACCTGCATTTCGGCTTTCCGGCCGAGCCGTGGTCGGATCGCAAATGGTTCTTCAACCCATTCGGCTGGCAGCTTGTGTTCTTCACCGGCTTCGCGCTGATGCGCGGCTGGATACCCAGGCCGCCGGTCAACAAGGCGCTCGTGGGCCTCGCGCTGGCGCTGGTGATCGCCAACGTGCCGCTGTCGCATATCGGCATGCGCGAGATTCTTGCGCCGCTCGCCCCGGACATCCGCGAGGCGGTTATCGATTGGCGCATTTCCTATAACGGCCTGATCAACAAGTCGGATTTCGGCATCCTGCGCTACGTCCATTTCCTCAGCCTCGCCTATCTGTGCTGGGCGGCGGCAGGCGAGGGCGGCGCGCGGCTGCGCGCCGTGGGGGCCGGGATCGCGGCGCGGGTCTGGGGCGTGGTGCTGGCGATGATCCTCAAGGTGGGGCAGCAATCGCTCGCGGTGTTCGTCTTCTCGATGTTCTTTGCGCGGCTGTCGGGCTTTGTCATGGATCAGGTGGGGCGCACGACCTGGAACATGACGCTCGCCAATTTCATCGGCTTCGGCGCGCTGATCGCGGTGGCCTATGCGGTGGCGTGGTTCAAGGCGCATCCCTGGAGGGCCGCGAAATGATCCGGCGCGAGGTGTTGCAGGGGCTGGGCGCGCTGGCGCTCTGGCCCGGCATGGCGCGGGCGGGCGAGGGCGCGCCGTTTTCCGAGGCGGCGCTGCTCGATCTCGCGCGCGAGGTGGCGGCCCGCCCCTACGCGCCACGCCCCAAGGTGCCGCAGCAATGGCGCGACCTGACCTACGATCAGTACCGCGCGATCCGTTACGACACGTCGCGCGCCATCTGGGCGGGCAGCGACACCACGCTCGAATTCGACCTGTTCCCGCCGGGGCTGTATTTTCCGCATTCTGTCGAGGTCAACACCGTCGAGGACGGGATTGCGCGGCGGGTGCCCTTCGACATGTCGCTCTATGAAAAGCACGAGATCGTGCCGACCGACCTGCCGGTCGACGACCGGCTGGGCTATTCCGGCATCCGCCTGCGGGCCGAACTGGAAAAGCCGGGCAAGTTCCAGGAATACGCGGTGTTTCAGGGGGCGAGCTATTTCCGGGTGATCGCGCGGGGGCTGGTCTATGGCCTGTCGGCGCGGGGGCTCGCCGTCAACACGGCGGCACAGGAGGGCGAGGAATTCCCCGAATTCACCCGCTTCTGGGTCGAGCGCCCGGCACCGGGGGTGCGAGCTCACAAGGTGCACGCGCTGATGGAGAGCCCGTCCGTCACGGGGCTTTATCATTTCACCCTGCATCCCGGCGGCACCTCCACCGATGTCGATGTGCGCGCCACGCTCTGGCCGCGGGTCGATCTGGGCAATGCCGGGATCGCGCCGCTGACCTCGATGTTCTATTTCGATGCCAAGATGCGCGACCGGTTCAACGATTTCCGCCCGGCGGTGCATGACAGCGACGGGCTTACCGTGCATAACGGCAATGGAGAGATGCTGTGGCGGCCGCTCAACAACCCGCGCACGCTTCAGGTCTCGAGCTTTGTCGATGACGGGCCGCAGGGGTTCGGGCTGGCGCAGCGATCGCGGGACTATACCGATTTCCACGATCTCGAAGCGCAGTATCACAACCGCCCCGGTGTCTGGATCACCCCCGGCGAGGATTGGGGGCGCGGGGCGGTGACGCTGGTCGAGATACCGTCGGACAAGGAAATCTACGACAATATCGTCGCCTATTGGCGCCCGCGCGAGCCGCTGGCCGCCGGGAGCGAGCACAGCCTGAGCTACCGCATGACCTGGACCGGCGAGATCGCCGATACCGTGCCGGTGGCGCGGGTGCTGGAAACGCGGGTGGGGCGGGGCTTTCCCAACGATCTGCGGCAGGTGGTGACGGTGGATTTCGCGCCGCACCCGGCGCTGCCCGAGGATCTGGACGCGCTGGTGATCTACGTCAATTCCAACCGGCTCGAGACCTCGCAGGGCCTCGTGCAGCGCAACCCCGTGACGGGCGGGCCGCGGCTGGCCTTTTCCTTCGATCCCGGCGAGGTGCGGGTGGCCGAGATGCGCGCGCAGCTGTTCCACGAGGGGCGGCCCGTCACCGAGGTCTGGCTCTACCGATGGACGGCATAACCGCCTTTCCCGGCGGCGACGTGATGCCGCCGCCCGCGCCGCTGCCCCATCCGGTGCAGGACCTGGGCCGCGCGCATCGCGATCCGCGCGCACCCGGCTGGCTGCCGCTGCGCGGCGTGTGGTGGCGGCGCGCGGCGGCTTTCCTGCCCGCTTTCGCGATCACCGGCGGGCTGGCCCGGGTGTTTGCCGACTGGCTGTCGGATGGTGGGATGTGGTGGCTGGAATGGGTGCTTCTGGTGCTGGTCGCGGCCACGTTCTTCTGGGTGGTGTTGTCGCTGGGCACGGCGGCGCTGGGGCTGGCCTGCCAGGTGCGGCGGCGGCGCGTGAGGTCGCGCGGCACCTTCTGCCCGCTCGACGTGGCGCTCGTGGTGCCGGTCTACAACGAAGAGACGGCGGATGTCTTTGGCAATGCCTGCGCGATGATGACGGCGCTGCGCGAGGCGCGCCACGCGCACCGGTTCCACCTCTATATCCTCAGCGACACGCAGGACGCGGCCATCGCGCTGGCCGAGCGCCGTGCCTATGCCACGCTGCGCGCCGCGCTGCCGCCCGACCTGCGGGTCTGGTATCGCCGCAGGCTCGACAATTCCGGTCGCAAGGTCGGCAATCTGCGGCAATGGCTCGAGACATGGGGCGGGGCGCATGATGCGATGCTGGTGCTCGATGCCGACAGCCTGATGAGCGCGGGGGCGATCACCGCGCTCGCCGACGAAATGGCCGCCGATGCCGGTGCGGTGCCCGTGGCTGCCTCGAGGCGGAGGCGTCCGGGACCGCCATCGAGGTGATCACCGGCCGCCGGCTCGACGAGATGGGCTCGTCGATCAATCGCGGCGTCGAGTTGCTCCAGAACCACTACCGCTTCCAGCGCATGCACGTGGTCGCCCACAGCATGGGCGGGCTGGTCGCCCGCGACTTCATCCTCAAGAGCCGGCGCGACGGCAACCACTACGTCGACCGCTTCGTCACCATCTCCACGCCCTGGGGCGGGCAGGCCTTCGCCGAGTCGGGCGTCAAGCGCGCCCCCTCGGCCATTCCCTCCTGGCACGACATGGTGCCGGGCAGCGAGTTCCAGGACCACCTGTTCGACGACCGCCTCCGGGGCAAGGTCCCCCACCTGCTGTTCTACGGCCACCGCGGCAGGCGCTCGCTCACCCTGCCGGCCGAGAACGACGGCACGGTCAGCGTCGCCAGCCAGACCCATGACCGGGCGACCGCTGACGCGGTGGAGGTGCGTGGCTACGACGAGGACCACGTCTCGATCCTCTCCAACAAGGACGTGATCCAGAGGACCTTCCGCCACCTCGACGGCGGTTAGGCCGGGGCCCCATTCGTCCTCGTCCTCGATGTCCGGCGGAGCCGAGGACGAGGCATGATTCGCCACCCATTGGGACCGCGTGCCCCGCCGCTTGCTCGACAAGCCGTCCCCGCTTTTGCCAGCCTGCCAGGCACCGATGAGAACCCGGAGCCTCCTCGAATCGATCCTCGTTGCAACATTGGTCACGCTGGCACCGGCCACCCTCCCGGCCCAGGAGCCCGCCGAGACCGCGCCGCCCAGCGCCGTGCTGGAACAACCGCCGGGTGAGGAGTCCCCCGCCGAGACGGCCCCGCAGCGCCCGGCCGAGGCGACCCTGGTGTGGTGGAACCGCCCGGTCGCGGTGTTCCGCTCGCCGAGCGCCCAACTCGGCCCGGAGGCCCGCGTCGCCGACGCCCTGAAGAACA
>CAJXKX010000047.1 GCA_913055965.1 uncultured Roseovarius sp. | reverse complement strand
GAGAGCCGGACGACCTTCGGGGACGAGGTGACCGTCTTCCACGATTGCGACATATCCGAGCTCACGATCCGCCAGCTGCGCAACACCCGCGAGGCCGACCTCGCGCCGCGCGATCGCGCCGAACACCTGCGGGTCCTCGCTGAAGACGACATCGCAGGCCCCGCCGGAGGCGGAGTGGTCCAAGGGGGGCAGGGTCAAGTTCATGCGACGTCCCGCCGCCACTGCGGAAAGGGATCCGGCAGGTCCCGCCAGCGCGCGGCATCGAAGGCGCCGCCGGCCTCGTCTTCGACCAGACAGGCATCGAGGTCGGCCCGGATCGCGGCTTCATCCATGGCCGTGCCGATGAACACCAGCTCCTGCCGCCGGTCCCCGAACGGCTCGGCCCAGTTGCGCATCAGGTAATCGCGCGCCTGCGGATGATCGGGCCAGCGCGCGCGCGGCACCGCCGCCCACCATGTGCCCAGCGGCGCCACCTTGCTCAGCGCGCCCGCAAGGCTGAACTCGGCCACCCAGTCGGGCCGCGTGGCCAGCCAGAAATGCCCCTTGGCCCGGATCACGCCGGGCAGCGGCCCGTTGAGCACGGCATGCACCCGCCCGGGATCGAACGGCCTCCGGGCGCGATAGACGAAAGAGGCGATCCCGTATTCCTCGGTCTCGGGCACATGATCTGCGAACCCGTAGAGTTCCTTGGCCCAGAGCGGATGATCGTGCGCGGTCTCGAAATCAAAGAGCCCGGTATCGAGGATGCGACCGGTATCGACGCGGGCGAAATCGGTCTCGACCACCTGCGCATCCGGGTTCAGCGCCGCGATGATCGCCCGCGCCACGTCGCGGCGCGCGGGCCCTGCCGCGCCGACCTTGTTGAGCACGATCACGTCGGCGAACTCGATCTGATCGACCAGCAGATCGACCAGCGTGCGGTCGTCGCCCGCACCCGCCACCTCGCCGCGATCCGACAGGAAATCATGGCTCGAATAATTCTCCAGCAGGTTGACCGCATCCACCACCGTCACCATCGTGTCGAGGCGCGCGACATCCGACAGGCTCGCGCCCTCGGCGTCGCGAAACTCGAAGGTCGTGGCCACCGGCAGCGGCTCGGACACGCCGG
Organism: uncultured Roseovarius sp.; assembly: GCA_913055965.1. GTDB lineage: Bacteria > Pseudomonadota > Alphaproteobacteria > Rhodobacterales > Rhodobacteraceae > Roseovarius. The sequence goes on along the minus strand of CAJXKX010000047.1, from coordinate 8,663 downwards.
TGGATTCGATCAGCAGGCTGTCGAATCGCCCTTCGCCCGCCAGCCTGCGCACCTCCTTGAGCAGGTCGTCGCGCAGGGTGCAGCAGATGCAGCCATTCGTCATCTCGACCAACGTCTCGTCCGTATGGCTCAGCCCCGCGCCGCCCTCGCGCACGAGATCGGCGTCGATGTTCACCTCGGACATGTCGTTGACGATCACCGCCACCCGCCGCCCCTCGCGGTTGTTGAGCACATGGTTGAGCAGCGTCGTCTTGCCCGCGCCGAGAAATCCCGACAGGACGGTGACGGGCAGGCGGGTATCGGTGGCGGGCATGGCGGTCTCCGGTGATTGCATTTGTTATAGTATTACATCACACGGTCAGCCGCCGCAACCCGCCCCCGCCCTTGATCCCGCCGCCAAAGCGCACAATTGTGGCCCAACCCCACCAGAGAGGCCCGATGCCCTACGCCCATTCCGACAAGACGCCCGCCGCGCTCGCCAACCCCGCGCCCGACATCGCCACCCGCGACAAGCTCGAGGGCGGCAAGCGGTTCGTCATGCACACCGAATTCGCGCCCGCGGGCGACCAGCCCACGGCCATCGCCGAGCTGAGCGCGGGCGTGAACGCGGGCGAGCGCGACCAGGTGCTCCTCGGCGCGACCGGCACCGGCAAGACCTTCACCATGGCCAAGGTGATCGAGGAGACGCAGCGCCCCGCCATCATCCTCGCCCCCAACAAGACGCTCGCGGCGCAGCTCTATGGCGAGTTCAAGAGCTTCTTCCCCGAGAACGCGGTGGAATATTTCGTCAGCTACTACGACTATTACCAGCCCGAGGCCTATGTGCCGCGCTCCGACACCTTCATCGAGAAGGAATCCCAGATCAACGAACAGATCGACCGGATGCGCCACTCGGCCACCCGCGCGCTGCTGGAACGCGACGACGTGATCATCGTGGCCTCGGTCTCGTGCATCTACGGCATCGGCTCGGTCGAGACCTACGGCGCGATGACCCAGGACCTGATCGCGGGGCAGGAGTATGACCAGCGCCAGATCATGGCCGATCTCGTGGCCCAGCAATACCGCCGCAACGACCAGGCGTTCCAGCGCGGCTCTTTCCGGGTGCGCGGCGACAGCCTCGAGATCTTCCCCGCCCACCTCGAGGACCGCGCGTGGCGCCTGTCCTTCTTCGGCGAGGAGCTTGAGAGCATCACCGAATTCGACCCGCTCACCGGCGAGAAGACCGACAGCTTCGACAAGATCCGCGTCTACGCCAACAGCCATTACGTGACGCCCAAGCCGACGATGCAGCAGGCCATCATCGGCATAAAGAAGGAGTTGCGCCAGCGGCTCGACCAGCTTGTGGGCGAGGGCAAGCTTCTCGAGGCGCAGCGGCTGGAACAGCGCACCAACTTCGATATCGAGATGCTCGAGGCCACCGGCGTCTGCAACGGCATCGAGAACTATTCGCGCTACCTGACCGGCCGCGCCCCGGGCGAGCCGCCCCCCACGCTCTTCGAGTTCATCCCAGACAATGCCATCGTCTTTGCCGACGAGAGCCACGTCAGCGTGCCGCAGATCGGCGGCATGTATCGCGGCGACTACCGGCGCAAGTTCACGCTGGCCGAACACGGCTTTCGCCTGCCCTCCTGCATGGACAACCGCCCCCTCAAGTTCGAGGAATGGGACGCCATGCGCCCGCAATCGGTCTTCGTCTCCGCCACCCCCGCCGCGTGGGAGATGGAGCAGACCGGGGGCGTCTTCACCGAACAGGTGATCCGCCCCACCGGGCTCTTGGATCCGCAGGTCGAAATCCGCCCCGTCGACACGCAGGTCGACGACCTGCTCGACGAGGTGCGCCGCGTGGCCGAGGCGGGCTATCGCACGCTCGTGACCACGCTGACCAAGCGCATGGCCGAGGACCTCACCGAATACATGCACGAACAGGGCATCCGCGTGCGCTACATGCATTCCGACATCGACACGATCGAGCGCATCGAGATCCTGCGCGACCTGCGCCTGGGCGCCTTCGACGTGCTGGTCGGCATCAACCTCCTGCGCGAGGGGCTCGATATCCCCGAATGCGGGCTGGTGGCCATTCTGGACGCCGACAAGGAGGGGTTCCTGCGCTCCGAGACCTCGCTCATCCAGACCATCGGCCGCGCCGCGCGCAACGCCGACGGGCGGGTGGTCATGTATGCCGACCGGGTGACCGGCTCGATGCAGCGCGCCATCGACGAAACCGACCGCCGCCGTGCCAAGCAGATCGCCTATAACGAGGACCACGGCATCACCCCCGCCACGATCCGCAAGAATGTCGAGGACGTGCTGCAAGGGCTCTACAAGGGCGACGTGGACATGAACCGCGTCACCGCCAAGGTCGACAAGCCGATGGCGGGGGCGAATTTGCAGGCGGTGCTGGAGGGGCTGCGCACCGACATGCGCAAGGCCGCCGAGAACCTGGAGTTCGAGGAGGCGGCGCGTTTGCGCGACGAGGTCAAGCGGCTGGAGGCGGTGGATCTGGCGGTGGCCGACGATCCGCTGGCCCGTCAGCAGGCGGTGGAAAAGGCAAGCGAGGCGGCGGTGGGCTCGCGCGGGCGCTCCACGGCGGGGCGGCCGGGTCAGCGCGGGGGGAATGTGAAGCGGCGTGGGAGGTGATGGACGGGGAGTTCAAAGAGTAGGGTGGGCAGTCCCTGCCCACCACGGGTGACCAAGATGTTTCGCGGTGATGACCGGTGGCCTCGCAATCGCGCCGAGGTGGTGGGCAAATTTGCCCACCCTACTCCCCGAATGTTCCGTCGATCACGCCACCCGACCATTCGGGATCGACCCGCCCCATCCTGATGTCCCGGTGGATCGAGGAAAACGGCCAATCCACGGCCCGCGTGACAAGCCCGTGCTTTACCGGATTGCCCCAGCAATAGGCGACATGCGCGCGGTAATCCGCCTCGTCGCGGATGACATGTTCCCAGAATCTTCGCTGCCAAAGGCCGCGCTCCCGCTTGGCCTGCTTGCTGAGCGAAACGTTTGTAGAGTGGGCAGTCCTGCCCACCTTCCGGGAAAACCGGTGCTTGATCTTGCGCCAGCGTTCGGAAAACCCGGCATCCCCGGGCGGCAGGGTCCAGACCGCGTGCAGGTGATCGGGCAGGATCACCATGGCATCGCAGACAACCGGTTCGCCCCGCACAGTTTCGGCATAGGCGCGGCGCAGATCGTCGATCCGGTCGGTGAGCAGCGACGAGGTGCGGTCGGCCAGAGCGACCGTAAAGAAGTAACTGGCACCGGGAATCCTGACGCGGCGATAATTCGGCATGATGCGATGATTGCGGCAACAGTGTTAAGAAAGGGTTCAGATACGCCGACCGGCGAAGAGAAACGCAAGCGCTGCGGACTGCGGTGGGCAGGACTGCCCACCCTACTGTTGCCCTCGCAGCCCCTTCACCGCCCCACCTGCCGCCGCACCGATAAGATACCGACGTGATACCGACGCGATACCGACAGGGATTTCGCGGCGGCATCCCGCCCCACCTGCCGCCGCGCCGCCCTTGACGCCCCCCCGCGAAAACCGCACTGTCCCGGCGATTTCCCGCAAGGAGCCGCCATGGCCGCGACGCCCCCCCCTTTCGCCGCTTTCGAATGGCTGATCGCCTGGCGCTACCTCCGCGCCCGCCGCGCCGAGGGCGGGGTCAGCGTGATGACCTGGATCAGCCTTCTGGGGATCACCCTCGCGGTCTTCGCACTCATCGCAACCCTTTCCGTTCGCTCGGGTTTTCGGGCCGAATTCGTCGATACGATCCTCGGGGCCAATGCCCATGCCACGGTCTACATGGCCGGGCAGGCCGACGCAGCCACGGGCCGGATCGACCGCACCATCGCCGAGTATGATGCGATGGCCGAGCGCCTGCGCGCATTGCCGCAAGTCACCCGCGCCGCGCCACTGGTGAAGGGACAGGTGATGGCCACCGCCGGGGGGCGCAACGCGGGCGTCGAAGTCTTTGGAATCGCTCCCGAACATCTCGCCACCATCCCGCGCGTGGCCGACCCCGAGACCGCCCGCGGCGACCTGTCGCGCTTTGCCGAGGGCATCGCCGTCGGCTCGGGCGTTGCGCGCGAGTTGGGCCTCGGCGTGGGCGACCGCATCCGCATCATCTCGCCCGACGGGGTCAGGACGCCGCTGGGCACATCCCCCCGGATCAATGCCTACGAGGTGGTCTATATCTTCACCGCCGGGCGCTACGATATCGACCGGGTGCGCGTCTACCTGCCCTTCACCGAGGCGCAGCGCTTCTTCAACCGCGACGGGCGCGCCGACGAGATCGAGGTGATGGTGGAAACCCCCGAGCGCATCGAGGCGCTGACGCCAACGCTCCTGCGCGCGGCGGGCGAGCGGGCGCTGGTCTGGACATGGCGGGATTCCAGCGGCGCGTTTCTCAGGGCGCTGGAAGTGGAGGACAACGTGATGTTCGTGATCCTCTCGATCCTGGTGCTGATCGCCGCGCTCAACATCACCTCGGGGCTTGTCATGCTGGTCAAGAACAAGGGCCGCGATATCGGCATCCTGCGCACGATGGGGCTGAGCGAGGGATCGGTCTTGCGGGTGTTCTTCATCTGCGGGGCGCTGACCGGCCTCCTGGGCACCGCGTTCGGCGTGATCCTCGGCTGTCTCTTCGCGATCTATATCGACCCGATCTTTTCCCTTGTGAACGTGATGATGGGCGGGCAGGTCTGGGACCCGTCCATTCGCGGCATCTATCACCTGCCCGCGCGGCTCGAGGCGGGCGACGTGGCGACAGCCGTGGCGCTGTCGCTGGGGCTGAGCTTTGTCGTGACGATCTTTCCGGCGCGGCGGGCGGCACGGATGAACCCGGTGGAGGCGCTGCGCTATGAGTGAGCCGGTGCTGCGCCTCGACGGCGTCGAGAAGGGATACAATCGCGGCCGCGTGGGCGAGATCCTCGTGCTGCAGGGCGTGAACCTGCAGGTTCGCGCGGGCGAGATGGTGGCGCTGGTGGCCCCCTCTGGCGCGGGCAAGTCCACCCTGCTGCACATCGCCGGGCTGCTCGACACCGCCGATGCAGGTAGCGTCGCGATCGGCGGCGAGGCGGCCACCGGGCTGGGCGACCGGCGGCGCACCGCGCTCCGGCGGCGCGGGATCGGCTTCGTCTACCAGTTCCATCACCTGCTGCCGGAATTCTCGGCGCTGGAGAACGTGGTGCTGCCGCAGCTTGCCAATGGCGTGCCGCGCCGCGAGGCCGAGGCACGCGCGCGGGCGCTGCTGGACGAGGTGGGCGTGGGCGGGCGCGCCGATCACCGCCCGGCGGCGATGTCGGGGGGCGAACAGCAGCGGGTGGCGTTCTGCCGGGCGCTGGCCAACCGCCCCGGCCTGCTGCTGGCCGACGAGCCCACCGGCAACCTCGACCCGGGCACCTCGGACCAGGTCTTTGCGGCGCTGGAGCGGCTGGTGCGCGGCGAGGGGCTGGCGGCGCTCATCGCCACGCACAACCTCGACCTCGCCGCGCGGATGGACCGGGTGGTGCGGCTCGACAAGGGGCGGGTGGTGACAGCATGAGGTGGCTTCCGACAGTCTTGCTGGCCGGGGCGGCAGGGATGGCCGCCGCGCAGGACGCACAGCTTGGCGAGCGGCTCTACGATCGCTATTGCAGCGCCTGCCACGGCGCGACCGGCGCGGGCGACGGCCCGATGACGCGGGTGCTCACCCCGCCCCCGCCGGACCTCCGGCATCTTGCCGCGCAGAATGGCGGCACCTTCCCGCGCCGCCGGGTGGTGTGGCGGATCGACGGGCGCGACCCGATCCTCGCCCATGGCAACGAGATGCCGGTCTTCGGCGACCTGCTGGCGGGCGAGACGCTCGACATCCGCGACGAGACCGGCGAGGTGCTGCACAGCACGCAGCCGATGGCCGACCTGTTGGCCTTTCTCGAAACCTTGCAGGACGGGTGATCCGGGCTAGCTCTACTACCATCAGCGGAGGAAACGCCATGCGCCATCTCGTCCTGACAATCCTGCTGGCCCTTCTGGCCGCTGCCCCGCTGCGGGCCGATGACAGCGCCGTCCGTGATGTCATCGCGGGGCAGATCGACGCGTTCCGCGCCGAGGAACTGGGCCGCGCCTACGGGTTTGCCAGCCCCTTCATCCAGGAAAAGTTCCGCACGCCCGAGACCTTCGGGCGCATGGTCCGCGAGGGGTATCCGATGGTCTGGCGGCCCTCGGAGGTGACATTTCTCGAGGCGCGCGAGATCGGCGGCAAGCTCTGGCAGGAGGGGTTCCTGCGCGACGCCTCGGGACGCGGCTGGATCGCCGAATACGAGATGGTCGAGGTGGACGGGCAGATGCGGATCAATGGCGTGCGCATCCGCGAGGCCCCCGAACAGGCGGTCTGATCACCGCGCACGCCACCGTCACGGTGGCCTGAGACCCGGTTAACCCCGGCATAATAGCTCCCTTTCCCGGCGCGCGGCCCGCTGGCGCACGGATGGAAAGGGACCCCAATGAACAAGGCAATCACCCAAGGCATCGTCTTCATGCCCCAGCCCTTTGCGGCGGGGCTTGGCCAATGGTCGAGCGGCGATGGACGCCCCGGCTCGGACACCTACGCGAACGCGCCCAACGCGGCCTTCGTGCCCGCAGACCAGGATTTCGGCGGGGCGCTGGAAATCCAGAAGATCGAAAGCGTGCAGCGCCTTCGCTACATGGGCGAGACGCCGATCCTGCCGGGTTGCTACCTGCGGGTGCGGGCGCGGATCAAGGCGATCGCGGGCAACCTGCCCGACGTGCGCATCGCCGCCTTTGCCGGGGACGCGGGCGGCGCGGCGCTGCCGGGCGTGACGGTGACGGGGCCGCAAGTGACCCTGACCACCTATGGCGAGGTGGTGGAGGTGAGCGCCATCGTCGGCACCGGACAGCGCGCAGGCGTGGACATGGTCTGGGGGCCGCAGGCGGTGTTCGGGCATTTCGGGCTCGACCTTACCGGCCCCTCGGGCGGTGTGGTGCGCATCGACGATATCGGGATCGAGGACGTAAGCCGTTTTTTCCTGCGTGACGTCATCGCAACGGTGGACGTGCGCGACCATGGGGCCATCGGCGACGGGGTGACGGACGATCACGCCGCCTTCGAGGCCGCCGATACGGCGGCGGGCGGGCGCGAGATCATCGTGCCTGCGGGCACCTATTTCCTCGGGCAAAGCACGACGATCCAGAGCCGCATCCGCTTCGAGGGCACACTCGTGATGCCGGATGCCGCGATCCTCGCGCTCACCAAGAACTATGACCTGCCCGCCTATATCGACGCGTTCGGCGACAGCGAACTGGCCTTCAAGAAGGCGTATCAGGCGCTGTTGAACAATCCCGGGCATGTCACGCTCGATCTCGCCGGGCGCAAGATCGCGCTGCGCGCGCCGGTGGACATGCAGGCGGCGGTGGGCAACCGCAGCACCTACAACCAGCGTCACGTGATCCGGAACGGGCAGTTCTCGGTGTTTCCCACGCCTGCCTTCGATACCGAGGTCGTCACCTCGCAGGCGACCTATGCGCCCGAAACGGCGTCGCGGCAACTGACCGGCGTGGTCAACGTGGCCAACGTTCCGGTCGGCGCGCTGGTCGAGGGGGACGGTGTCGGGCGCGAGGTCTATGTCACGTCACGCAACGTGGCGGCGGGGCGGCTCACGCTCAGCCAACCGCTCTTCGATGCCGCCGGCACGCAGGTCTTCACCTTCCGGCGGTTCATGTACATGCTGGATTTCAGCGGCTTCCAGGACGTCTCGCGCATGGTCTTCTCCGAGGTGGATTTCCAGTGCGCGGGACTGTGCAGCGGCGTTCTGTTGCCGCCGCAGGGATCGGCCAACCATTTCCGCGACTGCTTCTTCACCCGGCCCAGGGATCGCGGCATCACCAGCCACGGCGAGGGCGATCAGGGGATGATGATCGACCGCTGCCAGTTTCTCTCGGACGAAGCGCCCTTGCTGGTGAGCGACCGCCACACCATCGGCTTCAACGCCAATGCCAACGACCTGAAGGTGCGCGACAACCGCGCCACGTTCTTTCGTCATTTCGCGGTGATGGCGGGGTCAAGCTCGCTCATCAGCGGCAACCATGTCTTTCAGGGGGATTCCGCCTCGGGCGGCGTGCGCAGCGCGGGCTGGGTGCTCACACGCACCAACAACCGGGGCACGATCAACGGCAACTATATCGACAACTGCTTCATCGAATGGGGCAACGAGCACGACGCCGCCCCGGATTTCGCCAGCGAATTCTCGTTCAGCGCGCTCAGCATCACCGGCAACGTCTTTCTCGCCAGCGACATGGTGCCGTGGTTCACCTATATCGCCGTCAAACCGCACGGGCCGGGGCATTTCCTCGACGGCCTGACAGTGACCGGAAATACCTTCCGCGCGATCGGCTCGATCACCCGCGTGGAGAGCGTGGACACCAGCTTTGCCGATCTCGACTATGACCGGGTGGGCAACATCACATTCGCCGAGAACAGCTTTCACAACGTGGATATCCAGGCCGAAAGCCCGCTGGTGATGGCGCATACCGAGGCCAGCGCCACCGCCACCTGGGTGGTGCGACCGGCACCGCGCCTGCCGTTCGGGGCATGGGCGCAGACGGTCGAATCGGTGCTGCCCGAGGGCGCGGCCTTGGCTTTCGGCGCGATTTGCATCGTCTC
>CAJXKX010000046.1 GCA_913055965.1 uncultured Roseovarius sp. | reverse complement strand
CCAGGTGCCGCGTAATTCCCCCTAACGTTCCCATTTTCCAGTCGACATACACGACGCACGAGAACGTCAGTCCCGGAGTACATCTAGACTAAGGAAAGATTTCCTGTAGTACCCCAAAGTCAGGTGGCAAATTATGTACTGTCGTTTCGCCGTTTTCATTCTCGCTTCACTATTGAGCGCCACATCCCTCGCAGACGCCGATCTCGCCAAAAAGCTCAGCAACCCGATATCCAGCCTGATCAGTGTTCCCTTCCAGAACAACTGGGACAACCGCGTCGGCCCCACCGAGGGCGGCCGCCGTTTCACCATGAATATCCAGCCCGTAATCCCGGTTTCCATCAACGAAGAATGGAACCTGATCAGCCGCACCATTCTTCCGGTCATCAGCCAGGAAGAAATTTTTCCCGGCAGCGGCGACCAGACCGGCCTCGGTGATACCGTACAGAGCGTCTTTTTTTCGCCCAAGGAAGCCACCGCTGGTGGCGTTACCTGGGGGGTCGGTCCGGTGTTCCTGTTACCCACAGGTACCGAACCACTGCTGGGCACCGAAAAATGGGGAGCGGGCCCCACCGGGGTTGTACTGAAACAAACCGGACCCTGGACCGTCGGTTCACTCGTCAACCATATCTGGTCTTTTGCCGGCAGCGACAACCGCGCCGATGTAAACAGCACCTTTGTCCAACCATTCCTCGCGTACAACACGCCCAATTCCTGGACCTTCACGCTGCAAACCGAATCCACTTACGACTGGGAAACCGAGCAATGGAATGTACCGGTGCATTTCCTGGTGGCGAAGGTATTCACGGTGGGCAAACAGTCCTACCAGATTCAGGCCGGCCCCCGATACTACGCAGAAAGCCCGGAAACCGGGTCCCAGGACTGGGGGTTTCGCATGAGCTGGGTCATGCTGTTCCCGAAGTGACCTGAATCTTCGACGTTTTTTCCGGCCGGTAACAATACCGGTCGGAGTTTATTTCTTGATTATTCTCTCACGCCCCTTGTTCAGATCTGCTCCTCAATCGGCAACCGGGACAACATCCGCGCCAGCAGCCGCTGCCACCAGCGGGTTTCCGGCTCCTTCGTTTCTTCCACCCTGTCTCCATCATCATTCTCGGCCGTCCAGTGGATATCGTTGTGATCACCCAGAGACAATTGCCAGGCGGCATCGCCGGCAGTCCAGGTTTCGAACAGGTCGTTGAGCTGCCGATTGATCTCGGGATTTTCGATGAGCATGCCGATCTCCGTGTTCTGGATAATCGAGCGGCTGTCGAGGTTGATCGAGCCCACAAAGGCGCGGTCATCATCCAGCACGAAGGTCTTGGCATGGAGACTCGCGCGGGATTTTCCCTTGAACCAGTGCAAACGCTGCTTCTGCTCGGCCACCGGTCGAAGTTCGTAGAGCTGTACCCCGGCCTCTAGCAGCGGTTTGCGATAGCGCGAATAGGCGCCGTGCACGGCGGCAACATCGTTGGTGGACAGTCCATTGGTCAGGATATCTACCTGCACATCCATTTCCTGCAGGGTGGAAAACAGGTCCACGCCCGGAACGCCGGGTATCAGGTAGGCATTGGTAATGCGGACCTGCTTTTTGCAACCCTTGAGAATTTTTTCCAGTTTGTAGCCCGGGTAGTCGCTCACCGGCACATTGGCGCGATCGAGGACCTTGCGTGGAGGATCGCTGAACAGTGTCCCCTGACCCCAGTGAAACGTGACCTGGCCCTGCTTCAGCTTTTCCGCGAGGTCGGATTTTTCCAGGGCGCGACTGAATTCGGACTCGCGCTCGCCTTTCAGGTAGTCGTCGACACGATCCCGCAAGCTTTCGAGAGAGCAGGTGTCGTCATCCGCCAGCGCCAGCTCGGTGACCGGGATGGCCACTTCACTGTTCCAGTATTCGTCGAAGATATCCGACGCGTCCTCTACCACCGCGCCAATGGCCACCACGTCCACGTCGAGAAACTCGGTCTCTGCCTTGGAGAAATAGCCGTCGGCAATATTGCGGCCACCGGTAATGGCAACGTTGCCATCACACACCAGCAGTTTGTTGTGCATGCGGTGGTTGATACGGCCGAAATTCAGAAGCTGCTCGATGCCTCGCCGAATACCTCCGCGGCCTTCCACGGGATTGAACACCCTGATTTCCATATTCGGATGGTTTTCTATCGCCAATACCCAGGGGTTGGTCACCCGGGTGCCGAGGTCATCCACCAGCAGGCGCACCCGTACACCGCGGTCTGCCGCCTGCAGCAACAAGCCGGTGAGAATACGCCCGGAGGTATCATCGTTGTAGATATAGTACTGGAGGTCGAGGGAAACTCCGGCTTCCTGAGCCAATACCGCGCGGGCAACAAAGGCGGAGAGACCATCGTGCACCAGGTGAAAACCAGATTGGTTGTCACTGTGCCCCTCCGATACTCTGATCACCCCGTCGGCGAGCCGATTCTCTCGCGCAGGCTCTAGCGAATAAGAGCCGTTGTGTGAAGCATTGTTTGCGGCGGTCATTTCTACGGATCCAGTGCAATAGCACTGCGCCCGGATGGGCGCGCTATTGCCAAATATTAGATCAGACTGACGAGGTGACGACGCCCATTGTGGCTACGCCAGGGCAAAAAAAACGCAGCCATTGGCTGCGTTTTTCTGGTTCCCTGATGATCAGGCGGGCTCGGTGCGAAGCTCTCTGCGCAGGATTTTGCCAACGGTGGATTTTGGCAGCTCCGTGCGAATTACGATTTGCTTCGGCACTTTGTAAGCGGTCAGCTCGGTACGGCAGAACTCAATCAGTTCCTGCTCTCCCACCTCGCCGTCAACGACCAGGTGCGCACACACGGCTTCGCCGGTCTGTTCACTGGGCACACCCACCACCGCAGCTTCCACCACCTGCGGGTGGCGGCAGAGCACGTCTTCCACTTCGTTGGGGTAAACGTTAAAGCCGGATACGATGATCATGTCTTTCAGACGATCGACAATGCGGATGTTGCCGTTATCCTGGATCAGGCCCACATCACCGGTACGGAAAAAGCCATTCTGCAGCACTTTGTCGGTTTCTTCCGGGCGATTCCAGTAACCCAGCATCACCTGCGGGCCACGCACGACCAATTCCCCGCTTTCCCCTTGCGGCAACGCGTTACCTTCCGCATCCCACACCTGGACTTCGGTCTCTTTCAATACCGTACCGACGGTACCGTTTTCTTCTCGACCAAATTCATTAAGGCTGATCACCGGAGAGGTCTCAGACAGACCAAAGCCCTCAGTTACCGGGCAGCTGGTCACCTTGTGCCACAGCGCGGCCGCGCTGCTGGTCAGCGCAGTACCGCCGGAGAAGGTCATTTTCAGACCACTGAAATCCAGCTTCTGGAATTCCGGGTGGCGGCACAGGCCCACGAACAAGGTGTTGATACCGGCAAAACCGGTAAATTTGAACGGGGAAATCATTTTCACGAAACCGTCGAGATCGCGCGGATTCGGAATCAGGATATTCATGCTACCCATGCCAAACAGCGACAGCATGTTCACGGTAAACGCGTAAATGTGGTACAGCGGCAGCGGGCACACGAAGATTTCTTCACCTTCGTTACCGCGCTGGGTAATGCGCTCAAGCATCTGCTCCGCATTGGCCAGCAGGTTGGCGTGACTCAGACAGGCGCCCTTGGCGACACCGGTCGTACCACCGGTGTACTGCAGCACCGCGATATCGTCGCGCTGTGCTTCAACGGCACGCAGCTCGGCACAGTTTGCACCGCGCTCAATCGCAGACATAAAGCTGTGGTAGCCCTCTGGCCCTTCCACCGCCTTCCCGAGCAGGTCCGCCGGGCCGGTTACCAGGACGTGTTCAATATCGGTGGAGGATTCAATCTCTTCGTATTTGCCGAGGAAGTCCGCGAGGATCACCAGCGCCTTGGCCCCGGAGTCGGAAAACTGATGCTGCATTTCCCGCGGTGTGTACAGCGGGTTGGTGTTGACCACCACCAGTCCGGCGCGCAGCGCAGCGTAAGCGGCAATGGGGAACTGAGTGATGTTCGGCAGCTGAATGGCAATGCGGTCGCCGGCCTGGAGACCGCATTCGTGCTGAAGCCACTGGGCGAGATGACGGGACTTCTCATCAATCTCGCCAAAAGTCAGCGTCTGCCCAAGGCAGTGGTAAGCGGGCTTATCGTGAAACTTGTTCAGACAGTGGCCGATATATTCAGCAAGGTTTGCAGAACCCTGACTCATCTCGCAAACATTCATTTTCTGTTCTCCATCAGCACTCGGGCAATTATTGTTTTTACTTTCGACTAAATCCTGCGCCACGAGGCGCAGGACCAGCAATCCTATTACCGTGACAAGCCTGCCATCAAGTCCGTTTGTGACACAAAAACTCTACGCGGCGGTACGGCCACCGAAAGCCTTCAGCGCCTTGGCCACCTTGCCGTCTACAATCCAGCGGAACAATCCGGTATGACTACGAGCGAGGTAGCGAGTCAGTTTCGCCTTGAATCCCGGAGTAATCATGAAGGTGCGCTTGCGCGAGCGGACGTAGTAGTAATCGCCATCGCCCACCATGCCCGACACCGAGGGCGGGCCGATCAGGTCATCGACCGTGGCGCGCGTATCGACGTTCACGACCAGGTTCTCGAGGTCGGTCTCGGGCGGCACATAGCCGTGATTCTTGTAGGTCGCGCCGCAGCCTGCGACCGTCATCGCGCCGCACAGGACAAGGATACGCAGCACCCGCACCGATTTCGCCGTCATCTCTGCCCCCTTGTCACCACCGTCTGCGGCTTTTATCCCGCTTACATCAATGCAGCCCCCGGGTTCAAGAAGTCTGCGCAGGAGGCCAGGATGTCAGCCGAGACCGGATCGTCCCATCGCGTCCCCGTCCCGCGCCTCGCGCGGCGCGGCGGGCACAGCTTCGACATCGTGCCCGACGCGGGCGCGCGCGCCGCGCTCGCCGCGCGACTCGACCTGCTCGACCTGCGCAAGCTGTCGCTCCGGGGCGAGATCGCCCCCGACGGGCCGCGCGGCTGGCGGCTCGACGCCACGCTCGGCGCGACGGTGGTGCAGCCCTGCGGCGTCACGCTCGCGCCTGTCACCACCCGCATCGACGAGCGGGTGACGCGCCGCTACGCCCCCGACGTGACCCCGCCCGCGCAGGCAGAGGCCGACGAGATGGAGATGCCCGAGGACGACACGCTCGAACCCCTGGGCGAGGTGATCGACCTCGACGCGGTGCTCGAGGAGGCGCTGGCACTGGCGCTGCCGCCCTGGCCGCGCGCCGAGGGCGCGGCGCTCGACACCGCGCGCGCCGCGCCCGACAGCGCCGCCCCCGACGACGAGGACGGCACCCGCAAGCCCTTTGCCGGGCTGGGCGCGCTGCGCGACCGGCTGGCGCGCGGCGACGGCGAGAGCGGCGACGGCGAGGGCTGAGCCGCGCCCCGCCGCCCGGCTCCAAGAATCGCTTGCCCCGGTATCAAATCTCTGTATTTTCGCGCTCTCACCGGAATTTGGGGTTGAACCGGCGGCTCTGTCAGGATTAAGAGCCGCGAACACCCGTGAAACTTGGGCCGGTCCCGGCCCGCAGGAATTGAGGTTGTGACATGGCCGTCCAACAGAACAAGGTCTCGAAATCGCGCCGCAACAATCGCCGCGCGCATGATGCGCTCACCGCTGGCAACCCCAACGAGTGCGCGAACTGCGGCGAGCTGAAGCGCCCGCACCACGTCTGCGCGGCCTGCGGCCACTATGCCGAGCGCGAAGTCGTTGCCATGGTGGACGAGATCGACCTGGAAGACGACGCCGCCTGAGTCACGCATCGGGGGGCACCGGCCGCATGGGCGCTCAGGGCGATCAGGACATGACCGGCGCGCGGCGCTTCGTCATTTCAGTGGACGCGATGGGCGGCGATGAAGGGCCCGCCGCCGTGGTGGCGGGCATGGCGCAATCCGCGGTCAAGAATCCGCGGATCGGCTTTATCCTGCACGGCCCCCACGACACCCTCGCCCCGCTCGTCGCGCGCCGCCGCGAACTGGCAGACCGCGTGACCATCCGCCACGCGCCCGAGGTCGTGTCGATGACCGACAAGCCGGCGCAGGTGGTGCGCCACGGGCGCGACACCTCCATGTGGTCGGCGCTCGAATCGGTGCGCGGGGGCGAGGCGACGGTCTGCGTCTCCTGCGGCAATACCGGCGCGCTGATGCTGATGTCGGTGATCCGGCTGCGCAAGCTGCCGGGCATCTACCGCCCCGCCATCGCGGTGATGTGGCCCTCGCAGAACCCGCAGCAACACAACATCATGCTCGACGGCGGTGCCGATATCCGCGCCGACGAGGTCGACCTGCTGCAATACGCGCTGATGGGCGCCTCCTATGCCCGCAACGGCCACGGCATCCAGCGCCCCCGCGTGGGCCTGCTCAACGTCGGCACCGAGGAGCACAAGGGGCGCGCCGAGATCAAGGAGGCGCATGACCTGATCGCCGCCAACGCCCGCATCGCCGATTTCGAGTTCGTGGGCTTCGTCGAGGGGCGCGACCTGCCCGGCACGGTCTGCGACGTGATCGTGACCGACGGCTTTACTGGCAACGTGGCGCTCAAGACCGGCGAGGGCACCGCCAAGCTGATCACCGACCTGCTGCGCGAGGCCTTTGCCCATTCGCCGCTGTCGCGGCTGGCGGCGCTGCTGGCCTATACCTCGCTGCGGCGCATGAAAAAGCGCGTCGATCCGCGCCGCGCCAATGGCGGCGTGTTTCTCGGATTGAACGGCACCGTCGTCAAGTCGCACGGCGCGGCGGACGCCACGGGCGTGTCCTCCGCGATCAAGCTCGCCTTCGAACTGGCGCAGACCGGTTTCACCGAAAAGCTCGCGGCGCGTGTCGCCGCCGCCGCGCCGCTCGACCCCGACGCGGGCGATGGCGACGAGCACGAGACCGCAGCCGACCCTCACGGAGACCTCGCGCCATGACCCGCCGCGCCACGGCCCTCGGCACCGGGCATTACCTGCCCGCGCGCATCGTGCCCAATTCCGAGTTCGAGGCCACGCTCGACACCTCCGACGAGTGGATCCGCGCGCGCACCGGCATCGAGCGCCGCCGCTTCGCCGCCGAGGACGAGACCACCTCGACCCTCGCGATCCACGCCGCGCGCGCCGCCCTCGCCGATGCGGGGCTCACGCCCGACGATATCGACGGCGTGATCGTCGCCACCTCCACCCCCGATCTCACCTTTCCCTCGGTCGCCACCATGGTGCAGCAGGGGCTGGGCATGACGCGCGGCTTCGGCTTCGACGTGCAGGCGGTCTGCGCGGGCTTCGTCTACGCGATGGCCACCGCCAACGCGATGATCGTCGCGGGTCAGGCGGACCGGCTGTTGCTGATCGGGGCCGAGACCTTCAGCCGCATCATGGACTGGTCCGACCGCTCCACCTGCGTGCTGTTCGGCGACGGCGCGGGCGCGCTGGTGCTGGGCGCCACCACCGGCACCGGCACCAACGAGGATCGCGGCATCCTGTCGGTCGATCTCAATTCCGACGGGCGGTATCGCGACATGCTCTACGTGGACGGGGGCGTCTCGACCACCGGCGATGCCGGCAAGCTGCGGATGCAGGGCAACGCGCTCTTTCGCCAGGCGGTGGAGAAACTCGCCTCGACCGCCGAAACCGCGCTCGCCAGGACCGGGCTCACCGGCCCCGAGGTGGACTGGATCGTCCCCCACCAGGCCAATATCCGCATCATCCAGGGCACCGCGAAGAAGCTGGGCCTGCCGATGGAGCGCGTGATCGTCACCGTGCAGGACCACGGCAACACCTCCGCCGCCTCGATCCCGCTGGCGCTCTCGGTGGGCGTGGCCGAGGGCCGCATCCGCAAGGGCCAGATCGTACTCTCCGAGGCGATCGGCGGCGGGCTCGCCTGGGGCGCGGTCGTGCTGCGCTGGTAAACCGCGCGCCACGCTGCAGAATTCCGCCAGTCACGGCCCCCTCACGGCCCATCACGATTGACACGGAAGAGGCTTCACCGCAAACTGTCCGGCAAAAAAGCGGGGATGGTATGGCCAACAAGACATTGACGAGAATGGACCTCAGCGAAGCCGTGTTTCGCGAGGTGGGCCTGTCGCGCAACGACGCGTCGCAGATGGTCGAGAGCGTGCTCACCTACATGTCCGATGCGCTGGCGCGCGGCGAACCCGTCAAGATTTCCTCCTTCGGCACCTTCTCGGTGCGCGACAAGTCGGCCCGCGTGGGCCGCAACCCCAAGACCGGCGAGGAAGTGCCGATCCAGCCCCGCAGGGTGCTCACCTTCCGGCCTTCGCACCTGATGAAGGATCGCGTCGCGATCGGCAACAAGCGCTGAGGACAACGCCGCCCATGGGCAAATCCGCCGACGCCTTCCGCACCATCAGCGAGGTGGCAGACTGGCTCGAGGTGCCCGCCCATGTGCTGCGCTTCTGGGAAAGCAAGTTCACCCAGGTCAAGCCCGTCAAACGCGCGGGCGGGCGGCGCTATTACCGCCGCGCCGACATGCACCTGCTGGGCGGGATCAAGGTGCTGCTGCATGACGAGGGCATGACCATCAAGGGCGTGCAGAAGATGCTGCGCGAACAGGGGGTGAGCCACGTCGCCGCCCTCTCTCCGGGCTTCGAGGGCGAGGAAGCGGCCGCGCCGCCGCCCGCGCCGGGCGCGCAGGTGCTGAGCTTTGCCCGCCCCGACGAGGCCCCCGAGGCCCCGCAGACCGCCCCCGATACGACACCGGCGCAGGCGGCCCCTGAGGCTGCAGACCCGTCCCCCGCCCCGGCGACCGCGCCGGAGCCGTCCGTCACCCCCCCCGACACGTCCCTTTCCAGCCCCGCGCCGTCCTCCGCTCCCGCCGACGACGACGCGGGGCCGGCGCTGCCGCCGCTGCCCGATCTGGGCGACGATCCGCCCGACACCATGCCCGCCGATCCCGGCACGCTCGCGCGGCTGGCCGCCCTGCCGCGACCGCTGCCCGCACCACTCGCGGCACGGCTGGCGGCGCTGGCCGAGCGGCTGCGCGACGCAGGCGCGTCAAAGGCATGATCCGGGGCATTTATTCGCATCAGCCCCCTTGCCCCCGCGCACAAAACCGGTATGAACGGCGCATCGTCGGGCTATGGCGCAGCCTGGTAGCGCGTCCGTCTGGGGGACGGAAGGTCGCAGGTTCGAGTCCTGCTAGCCCGACCAAATCGACCGACGATTCCGCCCGCCCGCCGCGCGGCCTCTGCGTTGCCCGAGGGGGCCCCTGATGACCGGCGTTCTCTCCTGCCAGCAAATCGCCGGGATGATCGAGACGGGGCAGATCGCCGCCGATCCCGCGATCCGGCCCGATCAGCTTCAGCCCGCCAGCCTCGATCTGCGCCTCGGCGCGGTGGCCTATCGGGTGCGCGCCTCGTTCCTGCCCGGCACCGGGCGCACCGTCGCCGACCGGCTCGACGAATTCGGCATGCACCGGATCGATCTCGGCCCCGGCGCGGTGCTGGAAAAGGGCTGTGTCTACCTCGTCCCGCTGATCGAGCGGCTTGCCCTGCCCGAGGGCGTGCAGGCGGTGGCCAATGCCAAATCCTCCACCGGGCGGCTCGACCTGCTCACGCGCACGATCACCGATGGCGGCACCGAGTTCGACCGCGTGCCGCCGGGCCATCACGGCCCGCTCTATGCCGAGATCTGCCCGCGCTCCTTCTCGGTGCTGGTGCGCCCCGGAATGCGGCTCAACCAGATCCGTTTCCGGTCGGGCGACGCGCGGCTTTCAGACGACGCGCTCCGCGCGCTGCATGCCGAGACGCCGCTCGTCGATGGCCCGGCGGTGATCGATGGCGGG